>JACDDG010000041.1 GCA_013817115.1 Parachlamydiaceae bacterium
GAATGGCTTGCAGAGGCGTTTAGATAATGTATAACCTTAATAAGGAAACTGCTATGGAAGAGAAACAGAATCACTTACAGAGGGGAAATTCGAAGAATTTCTGACACGCCAAGCCATACGTGCAATTTCAGGACTATCGCTAAACAAAAGTTTATGTTCAAAGATTATTTCTGAATAATCCTTAAACATTTTTTCAAAAGATTGGTATTCGCGAAGCTCATTTTCAAGAACTTCACTTAAAGATTTTCCATTTGAAAAAATAGTCTGAGCACTCAAAATCTTTGAAGTGATAAATCTACTATCAAGTTGTATTATCTGCTGAAGAGAATATCCAGCTTTTTCCGTGTCGTTGAGGACTTTTTGGGTCCATTCATGAGGATAAAATATATTTTCTTGCAAGCTTAAAAAGAAATTTTCTCTATCATTTTTTAATATATCTTGAATACAGAGCTCATTCCAGTTTGATAATAATCTATCCTTCATATCATTTTGAGATACAAACAAGAACTCCTGGTCAATTTGATGTTTTAGCATATCCTTGTAGGGCATCTTAAGAAAAGCTTGACGCATTTCATAGTAAATTTCGTTATCTGCTTTAATAAAATGTTTTAATTGTTCTTCAGATATATTTGTGCGCAATTTTTGATAATTAAAGTCACCTCGCGTTTCAGCTAAGAACGCAGCATTGATAACCTTAGTCAATATCTGATCTTTTAACAGTTCTCCATAGGCCTTAGAGTCACTTCTAAATATTATGCCATTAAATGCTTGAAAATCTTTGGCAAATTCTCTTTTAGCCTGAATGTCACCTTTTCCTTCCATGGATTTTAAAACCCATTCTTGAAATTTCAGGGCTAGATAATCACATGCAAGTTGATTGGGAATATAAGCAATCATGTCATAACCGTTACGAGTAACGAATTCTCCGTAAGTCTTGTTATCTTGACAAATGTGATAAATCTCTTTGTTTATAAAAGAGGGGGCTAAATCTTCTTTAGTCAATCCAAAAAATTTAGCTCTTGGTGAATTCAAAATAGTTCTCAATCCATCATCGGAAGATTTACTGATGTGCGCGATGTATTGAGTTTTAAGTAGGGCTTTATTGCTTTCATTCATAATGAAATTTTCGATATTACCATGTTTCTCATGAAAATCTCTAAAATTGAGACTAATAATATCACGACGTAGTAATTCTTGAACTTCATCTGGTGTAATGATTTTTCCTTGTACCATAGTATGTAAATAGGTGTAGGTGGCCGAACGAGGATCGTTTTCCATCATGCGTTTTACTTCATCGCGCTTTTTCTTACGATAATCGGAGTCAAGTTCACAAATTTTTCTTGTGCTCAAGTAAACACCACCAACAAACAATGCTAACGAAAGTAATCCAAAGCCTGCAGTTGCGGTAAGAATGGTTTTGGCAGAAGCGATGAGAAGAGTGGCTGAAAATAACATTGCACCTGCTGAAACAAGACCCATTGCTAAAAAAATTGTGCGTACTACATTACGAGTGCTCGCTTCCTCATGCCATTTAAGGGGTCTGACTTGCGGAAGAGCTTTCCATGAAATTGGGTTAGCAATTTTCGCTTCCTCAGAGAAACCGATAGGCTCAGGGATATACGAAGAATAAGTTATCGAATCTTGTTTTATGTTAAAAACGTTATGTGTGGATGAAGAAGTGCTTTGCATAAAGAATGACCTAAAAATTAAAAGTATTTTGTTTTAAATAATTGTTGTTTAAAGTTGATCATATCAAACGCTCTTATTTTCTGTAAATGTTATATTAAAGTATAAAACAAAACCCCGGGTTCCTTATCAGTGACCCGGAGCTAAAAAGACTTATATACCGAAGAGCGTTCCAATTTTGGTTTTTGGCAAAGTGAAAAGCTCCCGCGATTAAGCGATCAAAAACTGCCCCATATTATAAAAATGGGTAGTTTTTGATCGCATAATCCCGGGGCTTTCTCAAAACCAAAAAAATCCAAAATTTGAACGCTCTTCGGTATACTCTCTAAGTTTAGACTGTTAGAAGAAGATTTTTTTCTCAAACTTCTAGCTTATTTTCAGTTGAACTTGCGAATCTTCAACCTCAGAAATTTCGTTTGAAATAGTTGCTTCATCTTCACCTGAAACAACCACTTCATTTAATTCAGGAGTTTGCTCGGAAACAGTAGTTTTCTCTTCAGTTACTAACTCTAGAGTTTCAACTATGTTTTCTTCAACGATAGCGTTTTCAACTTCAGCAACAACAACAACTTCTACAATCTCATTTTTAACTTCTTCAATCACTACAGGAATGTCAATTTTGTTTAAATTGGCATCCACTTTCATATTAGGATTTGAAGCGACTGACCATGTATTGTTCCAAGGAAATGTCATGGTTGAATCAGCTGCAATTGCTTGGATATAAGAATTTTCATAATTTAAAGCATCGTTAGCTTTGATGAGATCAGCACAAGCTTTAGCATATTTCTTACTTAAGAATTGGTTAGCTTCATTACCTTTTACGCTAATTTCCTTAAAATTTCTTACATTTAAAGCTGTTTGATCTTTATTACCTTGAGCAAGCCCTGTAGCATATTCCTCTTTAGTACTGATTAAAGTAATTTTTTCTAGAGTCGATGGAATCGCTTTACCACATCCTAAAACTTCTAAAAACATATTTCCATAAGAATTTTTTGATGCGGAAACAAATTGTTTAAATTCATCTTTTTTATCTTCTTTTACTGAATGCCAAACGCCCCAACGGCTTTCAGTAAGTTCTGCAGAGCGTGTATACTCTTGAATTTTTTTTGTTTGTTCAATCATTTTGTTAATGAGATCTTCCATCATAGGCAAATCAGCAATTCTAAGACTTACATATTTAGCTTCAACTTCTGCACGACGGCTGATGGTTGCAACTTCACTCCAAATTTTAGTAAAGTCTTGCAACAATTGATTGCTAGCTGTACCTTTGGTTGTTGAGTTAAGTTTTACAGTTCCTAAACGTATTTTTCGGACTCCTTCAACTTCTTTTTCAATTTTCTCAAATGATTTTGTTGCTTTGCTCAATTTTGCTTGGAATTCTTTGAAAATTTCTTTTACATCTGCTTGAGACAGGGATTCGCTTGTCGCTTTATATTGGACGGTTTCTGCAAGTTTCTTAAAATTGTCCAGCTCTGAAGATAGCACTGAAAAATCCTTAGACATATCTTTAAGAGAATTCAAAATTTCTTGCTTAGGTCTTTTGACACCGATGTTAATTGCTTTCAATTGTTTATCAAGACTTGCAATCTTTTTCTTCAAATTATCTATAAGCAAGGAAGCTTCGGCGGCAGTTGTTCCCGTCATTCCTTCGATAGAGATTTTAGCGCTTAAGAATTCAGATTGATTGCACAATTGGCTTTTTTCTAAAAAAGCTAGTTTATCGCACAATTGGCTTTTTTGTAATTCAAGTTGTTGCTCTTTCGTATTTGTATATAATTCTTCAAAACTTTTCGCGCTAATATCATAACCATCTTGTGTTAAGGTTTGGTAATCACTTGCGGAATTATGCAATGATTTTAGTGCACCAACTGTGATTGAATCTATTTCGTTAATTTCCATAGATGAATTTGAAGGAAAAAATTTTTCTTGATTGGCTTGAATTGATAACATAGCAGGCTCCATATTTTACAAGGTTACATGTAAACATCTCTTAAGAGCTCAAGATGAGCCCTTAAAAATGTTAATACAATTAAATCTATTTCTTTAAAAGAACAATTTAGAAGGGCTATAAACCGTTGCAAATCAATCGGTTATGTATTTATTTCGGGCTGTGAAGAATCATTAGATAAACCGTCAGGAAAGTTTGCAATTAAAGATAGATTATGCATTGATTCGCCAATAAGAAATGTTTTGCCGTCAATTTCTACCAGATAAATAGAAGCTTTATTGGAAAGAGCTCTTTTTTCAACCACTTTAATATTGCTGCTAGTGTTCAACTGCTGGACGCGCTGATTGAGCATTCTTTTCAAAACCCAGCTCGCGAAAACCATAAAAGCAATGAGTAGTGCTAGTGTTCCGAGCATATTTAAAAATTCATGAAAAAAATGATCTTCAGGAAGTGGTTCAGGTTTTTCTTCTTCAACCAAAAATGGAGGCGCGTCAGGTTGCTTTGAATTAACCTCCAGAGAGGGTGAGGTTTTTAAGGGTTCGTCAGCTATGCCAATAATAGGGAGTATTGCTAGGAGAAAAAAAAATCCACGACGGATAAAAGCTTTGAAAATAAAAGACTCAGTAAGCAAACTTAACATGTAAAATCCTCAATGTTGGTAGGGTGTACTGTACAGCATGTCAATTGAGTTGTCGGTTTTTGCTGCGTAAAGCTTTCGCGATTGACTAAAGAAACGGTCAAAATATGGGCCTGTTTATTTTTATTCGATCACGGGGCTATGACGTTAGCTAAAACCGACAATTTAAATGACATAGTGTACTATTTTTGAGATGATACGGAAAACTCTTCAAAAAGTAAAGTTGACAATATGAAAGGAATCATTGCTTTAGATATCGATGGAACGATCACTAATCACCACACACATCTTCAGCTGGAGGTAAGGACTTTTTTAAAAGCATTATCTGAAGATTGGTTTGTCGTTTTTATTTCCGGCAGGACATTTACATGGGGGTATGAAGTTCTTCAACATTTGGATTTTCCTTATTATTTGGCTGTTCATAACGGAGCCGTTGTGTTTCATATGCCTTCAAAAGAGATTGTCTTAAAGACATTAGTGCCTGTTAATAGCTTGCCAGATATAGATCTTCTTTTTGATGATTTATTGGACGATTATATTCTTTATCCTGAAAGTGAGGGACAGCCTATTTGTTTTTATAGACCTAAGCGTTTTTCTAAGGGGATATTGAATTACTTTAAAGGAAGATCTGAGACGTTTCAAGAAAAGTGGATTCCTGTAGAAGATTTTAAGAATTTGCCTTTTGAAGATTTTTTTGCATTAAAATACTTTGGAAGTTTTGAACATTCTTTAAAAGTCGCTAGCAGGCTTGAGAGTAAAAACCTTCATGCTCCTATCATCAAAGACCCTTATGATGTAGATGTATACATTATTCAAGCAACCCACTGTGATGTCACTAAGGGGAGTGCTCTGGAGCATCTTAAATCTCTATTGTTGCCCCATGGAATAACAATCGCGGCAGGTGACGATAATAATGATGCCTCTATGTTAGCTTTTGCGGACGTTAAGGTCGTTATGGCGACTGCTCCGGAATATCTTTTAAAAATTGCACATGTGATTGCTCCTCCAGCGAGCGAAATGGGAATTATTTCCGGTTTAAAAGATGCTATAAATAGGGTTATGCAAAATGGACGATAGGACGAATAATCTATCCCAGTGGACTTTAGTTACTGGGGGTGCTAAGGGTCTTGGAGCTGAAATTTGCAAAACTTTAGCTAGGCAAGGACATAATATTCTTATTCATTATAGATCTAGTTATAAAGAAGCGTTATTGATTAAAGATCTTTGTTGTGGGTATGGGGTTAAAGCGGATTTAATCCAGGGGGACTTTAGTTCTATGGAGCAAGTCAATGAGTTCATACTGATTTTGCAGAAACGTTTTCCCCATTCGATTGACAAATTGGTAAACAATGTGGGGAATTATTGCGTTTCGCTTCCGCTTGAGACAGCTGATGCAGAATGGTTGGCATTATTTCAGACAAATTTGCATGCACCCGTTGCACTAATGCGCGCGCTTATGCCTGTTTTAGTTTCTTTGCATGGGAGTATTATCAATATCGGAGTTGCAGGGATAAATCATGTTCCATCTGATGTTTATAGCACAGCCTATACAGCCTCAAAGTTAGCGTTATGGATGACAAGTAAAGCGTTGGCAAAAGAATTTGCGCCACAGGGCGTTCGAGTCAACATGGTGTCGCCGGGGCTCCTTGAGAATACAGTTGAGGGAAATTCGATCATTAAGTTTGTGCCGATGCAGCGTTTAGGGTCACTTAAAGAAGCTGCGAGTGTAGTAGCTTTTTTGTTAGATGATGAAAATTCGTACATTACGGGCCAAAACATTGAAGTTGGCGGTGGTATTCGTTTATAGAATGATTGAAATGATTGTTAGACATGATAAGTTTGAAATAAATTTTGGAATCCAGTAATATTGACCAAGAATTTGCCCTATCCCCCGGTAGGGGGAACTGTTAATAGCCCCGGGTGCAGCGATAGCGGAACCCGGGGTATGTCAAAAAAGGACTAGGGCGCCCCGGCAGTATCGCGGCACAAGAGGCTACAGTAAAAAGATAGGGTGCATTGGAATAAATTTTGGAATCGAGTAATGTTGACCAGAATTTGACCTATCCCCCGGTAGGGGGAACTGTTAATAGCCCCGGGTGCAGCGATAGCGGAACCCGGGGTATGTCAAAAAAGGACTAGGGCGCCCCGGCAGGGGCGCAAGACGCAAGCAAAAAGGTTAGTTCCACCCCATAGCAATTGTAGGCTTAGTCGACGAATTGTGTCCTTAAAGGAAACCTGATATATCGGCAAAAATTATATGCAAATTAGGCCCGGCAGAGCTTATTAACCAAAAATCAACAACAAGGCCCTATTTACAATGACACACACCTATAGAGTTCACCAATTTCATCTCGTTTGGTCTACAAAAAATCGTCAAAATTGGATCGAAAAAAGTTATCAAAATCGACTCTACGACTATATTGGTGGAATTATTAAAGAACATCGAGGTATTTTGTTAGAGATTGGCGGTATTGCAAATCATGTACATCTTCTGATCAGTCTTTCTAATTTAGATCATTATTCTGGGCTTATAAGAGATGTCAAAGCAGGATCATCTCGTTGGGTTCATAAAATGATACCCGCATCACGTGAATTTGAATGGCAAGAGGGATATGGTTCTTTTGGTGTTCAATTTGCAAATATTGAATCGGTAAAGAGATATATTCAAAATCAGGAAGAGCATCATCGTAATCGTACATTTGAAGAAGAATATGTTGATTTTTTGAATATGCATAATATTTCTTATGATCCTAGATATATTCTTGGGTAATAAATGAATGCATAGAAACTGCATGAGTTTATAGGCAAAAATTTTTAGTGGCAGTCTTGCGCCCCTGCCGGGGCGCACTAGTCATTTCTGAGGTTACCCCGGGTTCCGCTATCGCTGCACCCGGGGCTATTAACAGTTCCCCCTACCGGGGAACAGGGCATCCAGAACAACTATTCAGAGCCTATCATGTACTCTGCCCTATAAGGCCGCTAGACTAACACACAGATAAAAACAATTTATAATTAACTAACGAAGAAAGAGAAAGAAAAAAATGGAACACTTCAAAACACACTCCGAAGGAATGCGGCAACTTCTTGAGCTTGCTATTTGCTGCGGTAGAGGGTGGCAGAGCCCACAAACTGGATATATTCATTACTTTTATTCTCAACAAGATGAAAGCTATCACCACCCAATTCCTACTTATGAAAATATGCTCTTCATCTTGGCATTGTTTCGCTCGCGTATCGTTGAAAACATTAATGAAGGTAAAGATTTACTGAAAAAATTGCTCCGATTTCAATCCATTGAAAAAGGAATGGAAGGCAATTTTCCTGTCTACTTGCATGACTACCCCCTATGCAAAGATTCATTGTGCGGAGCTCAAATTGTCGTACCTCTCTATTGGATATACAAAAATTTTAATCATATTCTAGGAACAGAGCTTAAAGATGCTGTAAAAAATTCTCTGATTTCATTACAAACCTATTGCCTCTCGCGCATTCAAGAAAAATCTGCTCCGTTTCCTATCGCTATGAAAATTGCTGCCGGTGCTCTGTCTGTAGGTCAGATGTTTGAAAATGAAACATTCTTAAAAAAAGGGGAGATTCTCTTTAATGATTTG
Organism: Parachlamydiaceae bacterium; assembly: GCA_013817115.1. Taxonomy (GTDB): domain Bacteria; phylum Chlamydiota; class Chlamydiia; order Chlamydiales; family Parachlamydiaceae; genus JACCRY01. The sequence continues at coordinate 7,883 of JACDDG010000041.1, forward strand.
GTAAATCAATCCGACCAAACAGCTTGGAATTCTCCCATAGCCCTATCTGAATTGATTATAGCTTTTCAAATGCTTTCACCTTCATTATCAGAAAATCCCCAATTAAAAGGGTTTTGGAATCATTTATTGGCCACATGGCATCCAGACATCGGGGCTTATTGCGGGCCAGGTTGGAAAGAATATGAGTGGCGCAAAGAACCTCAAGTGACTTTTTACGATTACTTCATGGGATATTTATCGAGTTCATATAGCCAGCGCTGTTTTGCTGATCATCCAATACAGTTACAAGCTGCCTTAGTTCATCCTTCTGACGACCGGATTCCTTCAATTGAGTCAAAAACGATAGCAAAACCTGAAGAGTATGAAGGCATGATTCGTGGACTTCCCTGGAAGTTTGTTAAACATCCAAATTTAGTCTTTTCCCTTCTCGCAAAAGACAACTCCATTTTTGAAGTGCAGGAAAAAGCCTTCATCCCTCTTAAAATTCTTTGGAATACATCTCAGCGACTGCGGTCTTTTGTCTGTCAAGGGGGGTGCTTCGAAAAAATCGATTTTAAAATAACCAAATCCGGCAAAGAAAATGAAATAGAGATGTATTTTTATTTCAAAGAGGTTGAGGAAGGGGGGGTAAACGAGAGGATGGAGAATGATGACGAGATTGGCTTTTACTTGGACTATCACGAGGATACTAAGATAGCTGTAGAAAAAATGCCTGCAAATACTTTTAAATTGGATGAGGAAATCACTTTTGAAGATGAAAATGTCACTATTGCATTATGTTTTTCGTTACATGAGGGCGATGGAAGTTTCCTTGGGCATCTCATAAAAGGCAATCGTCCGTGCCAACGTGCCACCACAGGAGCAAATCGCTTTGCTGCCTATGATTGGCATGTTTTTCTACGTACAATTCAGCGTAGTGAAGTCTGTACGATTAAAGCTACACTCAGGATGGTGTAGCAAATGCTGGGCTGTCAAAAGCAACTCCCATAGCGTGCATTCCATTGTCGACAAAAAGAGTCGTTCCAGTTACAGCTGAAGCTAAAGGAGATACTAAAAAGGCGGCAACGTCGCCAACTTCTTTAGCTTCAAGCTCTTTAATTAATGGAGCATTTGCTGCGACATATTTCAGCATTTGATCTGTAAAACCAATGGCACGAGCAGCTCGGCTTGGTAGAACTCCGGCTGAAATAGCCATCACCCGTATACCCCATTTACGTCCCGCTTCCCAAGCTAAAGTGCGAATATCACTCTCGAGCGCTGCTTTTGCTGAACTCATCCCCCCGCCATAACCGGGAATAGCCCGCTCGGAAGCAATGTAGGTCAACGCTAAGGCCGCGCCGCCTTCTTTAATGTGTGGACCAAAATGAGATAAAAGGCTGACTAACGAATAGCTTGATGCACTCAAAGCTGCTAGATATCCTTTACGTGATGTATCTAGTAGAGGTTTAGAAACCTCAGGTCCATTGGCGATCGAATGAATAAATATGTCGATCTTTCCATAATCTTTGGCAACAGCCTCGGCGACGTCAGCAATCGTATAGACTGTTAAATCTGCATAGCGTTTATTTGAACGTATGTCTTCAGGAACATCACCCATAGTATCAAAAGCTACATCCAGAGCATAAATTTTGGCAAATTCCATAAGAGACCCGTCTGAAAGACGTCTAGATTCATCGAATTTTCCTGTATTTATGCTAGTAGTCAGAATTCTCATCATCGGAGCCCACGTCCCGACTAGTATGGTGGCTCCTGCTTCTGCCAGGCTTTTAGCAATAGCCCAACCGTAACCTTGATCATCGCCAATGCCTGCGACAAAAGCAATTTTTCCTTTTAGACTTATTGGCAACATAGACGCCTCCGTTCGTTATTGGCCATTCCCCCTGTATTCCTATAAATTTGCCTACGGCAAATTGAAGGAATAGGGTTGAACGACCATGCTTATTAAACATAAAGATCTATGGTACCAAGCAAAATGAATATGTCGCAAGAAAGATTTTAGCAAGCGAAATCCGCAAGCAAATATCCTATTGTTGAGTAGTTATTTACAACCTCCTAATCTTTACGAGCAAAGACAAACGTGGGATCCAATCAATTTGAGGAAATGATGATTTTTTTTACATACCTCTTATATAATCATGCATATAATTAGTTTGACTTTAATATGGTTTGATTGTAAATTTAAATTATATCTTTTTTTTAAATCTAATTTTACTTACTCAGGTTTTTTTTATGAATAAATTATCGTTTAATCCGGTTGATTTCAATTTTCGTCTCAATTTTGCAAGCACTACAGGTGGAAACATTTTTAGCCACTTAAGTGAGAAAAGTGATATTTTGCGTCAACAACTTCTTTGCCCTGAAGAAAATCAAGATTTAGGTCTTTTAGATGACTCCATTGCTACTGAGATGCAGCGTTTAGAATCTGAAGGTTTGTTCCATCAGATTTCATGTATTTCTGATCAGAAGTTGGCCCGCTTTGGGCTTAAGCATAAGAATCTTGTGCACCAAGCTCATTTTGTAAAAAGTATTGGGATTCCCGGATTAGAAGTGCCGATGCCATGCGGACTTTCAACCGACGTAATCGAAGCTTTTCTTAGACAAAATTCACCGGAAATTTTTGACCATTGGTTAGCACTAGGAAAGCTTTATGCCTCGCATTTATTGATACCAAATGATAAAGAATGCCCATTCTTAGAAATTCCTGAAGCTGCAGCCCATCTACATGCGATAGAAAAAGCTATTGTTGAAGCGTTTTCGAAGGCTTCGACGGATGATATAACTTATCAATCACTGGGCATCTCGCCCGAGATGGAACTTTGGTTAGAGGAAAGCAATAAAAAAGGCCATTACTTGATGGTGCGCAGTTCAGGGGCTGAGGACAGTTCACATGCTGCAAATGCCGGGGGAAATGTGAGTAAAGCCTATGTTTTGCCTAAGACCGGTCCGCTTTGCAATGCCATAGGCGAAGTCGTTTCCTCTTACTTTAGTTATTCTTCTCTTCAAAATCGAATTAATGTGGGAATCAATCCATTTTTTGAAGAGTTAAATATTGGATTAACGACTCAAGAGCTGATTGGTGAGTGTCTTGGAGGAGAAAAAGTCTCTTCTGATATTCCAGTTTCACTTGTGTTATTTACCAACGAACCACTTTATGTCGGCGACGAAAAATTTCGAGTGATGAGACTCAGTGCCACCTATGGACACGGAAATGGTGTGGTGGGGGGTGCAGATGCAATACCTACAGACACCTAAAAATCAAAGCAAAAGCAAACATCTTCGATCAAGACTTTGAGGATTATTTTATCGAAAGAGAAAATAAAAGGAAAATGGAAAGAATGAATAGCCGGATTGTAAACAACAATCTTAAAAGGGCTTG
>JACDDG010000420.1 GCA_013817115.1 Parachlamydiaceae bacterium
GCCAGATCTAAAGTCATCAATATGCCACTTTTCCATACGAATGAATTTGAATTCCCTATCCCTGATCATTTCCCAAAAATTTACATGAGTTGATTCCGGGGCAGCTCCCTCAACATTAAGGGTAAATGGCAACAAATGATCATCACGAGAAAATAATGAGCGCCTTTCTACATAACCTGTCACACAATCTGTTTTAACTGCGTTCCCCTCTAAAGGATTGCCAATCGAAGAAATTACGTAATTCGATGGAAGAGGAAATAGTGGAGAAGGTTTTGGAATTTTAAGGTTAATGAAACCTTGAGATTTCATTTCATAAGGACTTGTGTTCATAGCTATTGCCATGAATTGAATATTTAATGATCTAAGAGTTTCAAGATTTAAATTTGGGTCCGAGGAAAAAAAGGCCCAGTCAATATCTAGTGGAGCACTGCACTTGTACTCATTAGCTTTCATCTGATGGAGCTCTGCGCAAAGATCTGGCATTATTTCTTTGATTTCAGCGTCGGAAAATTTATTGCACAAAAAATGCATAATGAGATCTTCTAAGTAGTCTGCAAAGCAACAAATATAGGCAACGTAACTTCCCCTAAGATAGGGTTTTAGCAAGACTCCATTTTCATAAAAAAAATTGTGGAATCCGGTTATGTATTTTGAATGAGGAAGGTTTGTAAATGGTATTCCTTCTTTATTGCAACAATTCACATCAGAATTAAGCAAATCAGAAAATCGTTTAGCACTGTTACTGCTTATACGCGGAATAGGAATTTGAGGATCAAAGAGATAATTGCCCTCGATATCCCACATTCCTAACTTGACAAGCTTTAAAAAGAGCGACCTTTCAGGCCTTGCTCCATTATTACTCCCTCTCGAGAGGGCATTCTGCGAATGATCATTGCCAATTTCTAATGTATTATAAAGAACGGTTGTAGAAAAAATACTGCTGGATGAAGAGATCATAGGGTCTCGTGATATCAAGTGCTTTAAGTTGACTCTGTGGATAATTTTACTACAGAATTAATCCAATGGATCATTATATAAACACTACACATAATCTAGATTAAATTAAAGGCGCATGTAAGCCCTCAAAAAATAATTCACAAACAGCTAAGACCTTCATGACGTCTAATATCACAATCAAAAAGCTATAACAGATGTTTTTGGTGTCCTTGGAGTCATTATTGTCCTTTTGTCTTTATGGTCTTTTGTAGTTAGAGCCACTTCCCTAAACTTGGTGCGTATGACTCACGGGGGACTGATTTCTCTGTGAATATAAATGGTTTCAGTCTAACGTGGGAGATGTCTAAATTGTTGCACATGCACGAATAATATCTGCACGAATGTCCTCTAGGGGACGTTCGTGACCAAAACTATATTCCCACATTTTTTTGCGTAAGGGACTCATTTTCTCAGCGTCATGAGACAAGCTTTTTTCGATGATAGTGTAGATATCAGAATATTGCTCCGGCTTAATTTCAGTTGCACATTGAAACAGAAAAAGCCTACGATCTGTTTTAATGTCTCGATTAAACTTGTTTAAGAGAAACATCGGCTTATCAAAAGCTAGAAAGTCATACCCAACAGACGATGTATCGCCTATAAAGATGTCTGTATGAGCTAAAAGTGGAAAAATCGGAGGAAAATTCGCCAAAAAATGGACATTTTTTTTGTACTTATATTGACTTAAGATGCTGTAATAACCGACAGGATCATCAAGTTCAAAACGAGGATGCACCTTCACAAGAAGATTATAGTCCGAAGGTAAGCCATCATAAATATAGCCACAGGCATCCTCTAGGGATCCTGCAAGCTCTAGATCTAACCAAGTTGGCGCATAAAGAATAATTGGCCGCTTCATATCAAATTGAGATTGAATTTCCTTTTCGAAAACATCTTCGTAAAACACAGCATTTTGCTTGTAGTAAGAATAACGATTGTTCCCCGTGATTACATAGGATTTAATTCGCTCCCATATCCCTCGCTCTTTCAAAAGGTCAATCATGTTTTCCCCATAGACTAAGTAGAGTTCGGCATCCTTATAACAAAGATCGAAGTAAAAACCTTTATCCGAAAATCCATGTGGACAAAATACATTTTTCCATTTTTTTTTATAGCGCTTTTCCAAAACAGAAAATTCTTTTAGAATTTTATCGCGATTCCAAGGCTCTGCCATAAAGGAAACATCATAATTTTCAACTAAATGCTCAAGAGAAAATAAGGAAACATCTTCTAGCTGGCAGCGCACATTTGGATAATAACGCTTCCCGAGTTCATAGGACTGTTCCTCGACAAAAAATAAAGGTATGTCCATCATGCTTGCAATAGGAGCCAAATGATCGATAAAGGGGGGTTGTGATTCGGGGATGAATGCAATCCCCCTTTTATTCCATTTGGAATTCATGATTTACACCAATAGTTTGGTATCTTTAATCGCTTTGTGGATAAATTCGGCACGTTTATGTGGTATCTCCTCCGGACTTATTTTTTCCCTAAACTGATCGATTAAATGCGCACGTCTGCAATTAAAAAACAACTGATTAAGCTGATGTTCACTGATCCCTGAAATCCATCCGAGGGAAACTCCTAGCTTACAAAGGCTAATTGCATTTAACGCTTCGATTGCATCAATTTGATAGGAATAAAAAAGAATTCCATAAGCTCTGCTGACCTTATCCAAAATAAGGGCATTTTTAGATTGATGGATAGACTGTCGACACTTTTTCT
>JACDDG010000421.1 GCA_013817115.1 Parachlamydiaceae bacterium
CGGTAATTAACAACTTGCTTATGATCCAGCTATTTTTTCTTCTTGTTCGACACGACCGCTATAACTTAAAAACGTAAGATGCCCTACTAAGCAGATAATACCTCCTACCAATATGACAGCGGGTGATCCAAATAAGTAACCAACATATGATCCAAGTGTGGGTATGATGCAAGCTCGAACTCCAACAGTGAGTACATTGGTGTTACTATACTGTGAACTGTCCGCATTTTTTGAAAAAATAGGTCCGGACAAATTCCAAGCCAACGAACTTCCACACTCCATCACCCCATAACAAAAAAACCCTACAAAAAGCCACGCGGTGTGCACCTGAGCTAAAAGTAAGCAAATAGAGAAAAGGCACACCCAAAAGGGTGGCCAGCTGGCAAAACGAAAAATATCAAGTCTGTTCAATTGCTGTGTCCAAATAGGAGTGGAAAGAACAAAGCCTATTCCCTGTAAACATCCTAAGGCCATAGTTATCTCAAGATAATTGAGATGCAAAGTATCGACAAAAAATTGAGGAAGTACCGGTTTAGCAATCATCGTGCCCGCACCCCCCAACATGAAACCCCACTGAAACTTCAGGAAATTACGATTGCCTTTTAAAATCTGCCAAGCATTTTTCCATGGAGCTATAAGTTGCTCAAGAAGGGGAATAGAGGGGGTATTAGGTTCTACCGGTTTAGGAAAGTCTAAAGACTTCGGAATCGGAATTCTAAAGCTATGAAAAACAGCAGCTAAAGATATAAGTGCTCCTATAGGAAAAAGCCATCGCCAAGCCTGATAATAACCGTCAAGCAACCATCCTATTATAAAAGGTGCAAATATGTTACCACAATATCCAATCAAAGAGCCCTTTGCAAATGTCTTTCCAAGTCTTGATTTGGGTAAGTTAAGTTTTAAAATTTCCATCCAGGCTGGAACGACTCCTCGTGCCAAAAGCATATAAAGGGCAAAAGCTGCAATGAAAAACCAAATATTATCGACAAATGGAAAAAAGAAAAAGGGTAATAAACTTAAAACACGCGCCCAAATGACGTTTGAAAGCAAGCGATCAGGTCGTTGGTTAATCGCAGTAGCCCAGTAAGGGGAGATTAAGGAAACTAAAGGTTTAAGGGTGACAATGGCTGTTATTTGAAGTGGAGTAGCGTGCAAATCTTTGTAAAGGATTATGGGTAATATATTGAAGATAGCCCAAATGGGCGTGCCCAATACATGTATCCACAAATAGGCATTATGTGTTTTATTTGCTACATCATCTTCATCTTCAGTAGTTTGGATTTCATCCATAAATTCGTTATCCTCCGGAAAAACTTAATTCTAACATATTCTTATATAAAGATATAGTCTCGAATTATTGTGTTTAGACCAAGACCATGTTAATAGTGTGAACAAAAAATTATTGACAGCCTGAGTAATGTAAAAATGATTAAAAAATCAATAATCAATAATTATAATTTGAAGTGTTTGTAATAGGCTTAAATTTTTTAGTTTCAATATTTTTAAGTTGATGCTGAATGCTACTTTACAGGGGCCAACCTGAGATCCGTACTTGAAAGTTTCTCCGCATATGGCAACGAGTCCTTTTACAATCCGGCTATTCTTTTTACTAAAATATATTCGAATAAAAGTTGTATTAAAACTTAAAATTTATTATAATATTAATACAATGTGTTTGCACTATTAATAGCTTAAAAAAAGGGTTTGTATGAATTCAATAAATCAATCTAATAATAACGTTCTATTTTCTGTTTACATAGATAGAGAATTCGATCAAATAAAAGAGCGGGAAGACTGTTTGTCTCACCACTCGCATTACGTGCCAAGTTGTCAATTATTTGATAAAATAAGCGAGCATTATACCAATGACTCGTACATGAATATAACTGTTAAAGAATATACCGAGTTAAAAAATGTTTTAAATCTTGGGGCGTATGAAACTGATTTATTTAACTATTCATTACTTGAGGGGTGTCGAAATGCAGATTTAATCTCTGAAATACTAAAAATGCCTTGTTATCGTTCTAAAACCCCCGAGAAAAATAAGTTTAATGGCATGTTAGATGAAATTTTATACAAAGAAAAAAGAGAGAATACTTTGTTTAAGATAAATATCGAAGAGAACAATAATTATAATAGAAAAATGAATGATATTCTTTACAGTCAAAAAAAAGAAATTATGAAGCTGAACATAAATAAATGTATGGGTTTAATAAATTTAGGAGTGGACGTTAATCATGTTTCATCAGTTTTTGAAAGAGATTTTAATACTGCCCTTCTAAGTGCTTTAGATTATGAATTGGATGATTCGTACCTTGAGTTATTGATATTAGCGGGAGGTGTTGTTTATGAACCACTTACCACAAAGCAACAAAATCGGATAAATAATGTTATGCTGCCAATTATTAATAAAGTAAAAGTTATGTTTGAGTTATTTCTAGATAAAGGCGCTGTGCTGAATGTTTTGCCAATAGAATTGAAAAGTATAATTTACTTAACTACGTTCACTAAAATAACTGCATTCGATAATAAATTAACTCCAGAATTTGCTTTGAAAATCCTTAAAAAATAAGCAAGCTATTTATACCGAAGTGCGTCCAAATGTTTGTTTTTGGCAAAGAGAAAGCTCCCGCGATTAAGCGATCAAAAACAGCCCCATATTATAATATTGGGTCGTTTTTGATCGCTTAATCCCGGGGCTTTCTCAAAGCCAAAAAT
>JACDDG010000422.1 GCA_013817115.1 Parachlamydiaceae bacterium
ATGCATTTTATGGTTGAAATGAAACAAACTGTTGTAGTATAATTAAGTTAATGCGAAAGTTTCGCTCGGCTAACCGAAAAATCAAATGTGATTTTTATCGGAAAGCCAAAAAATCATAAAGTCGAGAAATATAGATCGATGTCGCTGAAATCTTTCTAGAAGTATTAAGAGTTGATTCTACAACTTTCGTTGACACCTCCTCTACAAGCAGCGAAGATGCATCTGAAACAATTCTCGAAGAAAACGTAGCAAAAATGTAGCTCAACATTCCAATGTTGAGTATCAACGTAGCCTCCAAATAAGTCCTAGCCACGATTGAGATGCGAGCAAATTCAAGAATTAAGTGGCCGCAAGCTATGATCAGAAAGGCTTAGACTTGTATGTCGATACGTTGATACTCATCATTGGAATCATGCTTTTAACTCAATCTTTTTTGGAAAAGTTATGCATCTTAAAGCATAGCCCGAAAATTTTTTTGTAGCCCATAGCTAAGGCTCTCTGACGTACTCACATCAAACAACGTGTGGAAAGCTTACAGCGGTGGCTACGCAATTTGGTAGCTTTCTCGCGCCCCTACCGGGGCGCACGTTTTGTCATGATCCAAACCCCGGGTTCCGCTATCGCTGCACCCGGGGCTATTAACAGTTCCCCCTACCGGGGGATAGAACATCGTTAATATACGGCTAAATTAGACTCTAGAAAAGCCATTCATGCTCCTATCCCCCGGTAGGGGGAACTGTTAATAGCCCCGGGTGCAGCGATAGCGGAACCCGGGGTTCGGATTATTACATAACGTGCGCCCCGGTAGGGGCGCGAGAAAGCCACACAAGACTGCAACCACAATTGTACGCCCCTCGGCTCGTTGCTTGATGCGAGTGGGGCGATGCCCTAGGCTTTATAAGTCAGCCCTTCAAGCTTAAAGACATTTTTGGCTGCATCCTTACCTTTTGCAAAACAGGACAATATATGTTTCTAAAATTACATGCTTCTTTTTGCCTTAATTCTACACAGACCCTCAGGGCTACGCTATGGGGCTATACATCTTGCCAGCCCTCCTGAGCTTAGGACATTGCTGGCTAGAGGATTTTTGTTGAGAGAGTAGTGATGATGACATAGCATGAATAATCTTTAGGAAAAATTTATTTTTTATCTGTATAGGTCACAGTACCAAAACTTTCATTTCCCTTTTGTTCAAATTCCCCAACGGCAGCATCGAAATAATCACACTTTTTCCTATGCTCATAATAGCCCTTTACACCGTTCTCATATATCTGACCAGCGGTTAATGCAGTGCCAATATAAGGAATTCGGGATAATATTGATATAAAGCCCGTAGGTATTTTGTCAAATCTATGATCTAATATACTAGATTCAAGATCGTCTACTGGGTCAGCATTAAAAGTTTTTTCCATTGAATACTCATAAGTGCTCTTCGCATATCCATAAGTAGAACAATCGGGTCTATTTGGTAAATTTTCTAAAGCTTTGATCCCTTTCAGCTTCTCTTCTTTTGATATAAAAGTAACATTCCCATCTGGTGGTAAGGTGCCGGCTGTTTCTCTCTTTTCGATTTCTTTAAGGGTATAACCTAAACCGCTAAGGGTAGTTGTGATAGTTTTTACTTTCGGCTGATTTGCGTGCTCAGTATGAACTTTAGCTTGAATAACGGGATCTTTTTTAACTTTAGTTTGATTAACTGCAACTTTTTGCACTTTAGTTTTCTTTAGGGTATCTTGCTGTGTTAATTTTTTTTCTTCCGTTAGTGGGCGTTGCTGATGAGAAACTTTTTCGGATAATTTATTTTCAACCTGTTTTGTCTGTAATTGAGGCGCATTATTTAAAATTTGATTGCTCGCTCTTTGGGTGCTAGAGGATGTCTGTGTAAGGCCACTTTATTGATAGGATTTTTTTGGATAATCTTGTTAAGTTTTTCATCTAATCCCGACATCTCTGCAGCAGTATTTATAGCCCATGAAACTCCATTTCCAGTTGCGATTGCAATTGTCCCACTTACCACACGTTCTACTAGACCTTTAGTCAAGGCTTTCTTTTGGTTTTTAATAAGTTTTTTAACTTGTTTAATATTTGTCTCTAGGTGTAGCTGAAGTTGCTTGGTATGCTCGATGGCATTGGAGAGACTATACACTTGCTGAAAAAGCGTTTTAAAATCGTTTTCGAGCTGATTTAATTGCTTTTCAACTGTAGACGTAGAAATTTCAAACAGCTTTGTTTGCAGCACTATTAGCTGAGAATCTATTTTAAGGGCATCTATGCGACTGCAATTGATGGTAAAATCACGGGCCAGTTGGTTTGATGAGTTTTGTAGTTCATCTAAAATAGGATCTGGTAGTTGATTCAGTATCCCTTGCAAATGCTCCATCTCTTGTTGTATAAATTCTTCTGAACCGATTTGATCAATTAAAACATCATTTTGTTGAACTGCTTCTTGATGATTTTCAATGCATTCTTGCAATAGGGCCAGGGTATTGGCTAGATCCTGATTGCCTTCATGTAAACTAATAATTTCTTGAGCTATCTCATTAATATCGTTTTTGAGAGTGTTATTGGAAATTTCTTCAAATCTTTCAAAATCTTCTTTTTGGACCGCAATTATCTCTAAGTTGGTGTTAATTTCGCCAACTGCAATTTCGAAGCGTGTGTTATTGGTTAGATTTATTACACGGTTAGATAACTCTGTCATGTCTTGACTTGT
>JACDDG010000423.1 GCA_013817115.1 Parachlamydiaceae bacterium
TTGGAGATATTTTAACTGGTTCGATGAAAGTGATATGAACCGGGAAAATCAAAGCGATGAAAGGGTTAATTGGCTCATAGATATGCTGGGATCAGCGACAGGATAACGAGAAATCATAAAGTCGAGTACTTTCCGAACTTAATTTCATTTATCCTCACAGGATCTATCCTTGAGCGCAAATAGTCAGCCCTATTAGTTGTTATGCCATTTATTTGCGCGTGATAGCTAGTAGGGATGATTTTTTTTATGTTCTAATCAGCTTTTCACTACATCTTATTTTGAAAAATTTTTGCAGCAGCTAAAAACATAACCTGAAAATCATTTTGTAGCCCATGGCAAGCGAGAGCGCTGCTATGGGTATAGTGCAACAGTATTGTTCCCCGGCAGGGGAACCTCTTTTTGACTGCCCCCACATAAAGCTATCCTCAAATTATGTTTGCTAGAACGCTCTAAATCCGTGTAACCGGGGTTTGATATCTTTCGTGATAAAGGTTTGCGATTTTTCGTAAATCAGATTGCGTGGATCAATATGTTTGAAAACGTGACTCAAGGTTGACATGAAAATTTAGAGGTTAAAAAAACCGACACATTTTAAGTTACAATAAGATTTCAATTAAAGGTTTAGGTGCGAAAAAATGCCACAAACATTTTTTGTTGTGAATTTGGATGCAATAAAAAGAGGTTCCCCTGCCGGGGGAACAATAGCTCAAGGATAGGAAATTCAATGGATGGGAGATTTACCCCAGGGGTAAGGCTCCAACATCCATTGCCTCAAATCGCTTTATAAAGCTTCAAAATGGCTCAATCAGGCTCGGCGTATTAAAATTTCTTGATGAAATTGACTGTGATTATGGAATAAAGGGCAAATCTCTGACGATGATCCGGAATGATAGACAAAACGAATTCGTTCCACCGCTTAACAGTGGCTTAGCCTTGTGACAAGTATTAACAATAATGGTTGGCCATTGCACACAGATAGAAAAGATGGTTCATAGGAAGGGGAGTTATAAAAAAATAGTATTTCCTGCTACTTGTGCACTCATTAAACATCCAACACAGGGATATTTCCTGTTTGATACAGGGTATAGTCGATATGTTTTAGAAGACGCTCCTTTTTTGTACGAGTTAACAACGCCAATTGTTTTTAACGAAAAAGATAGCTTAGTCAATCAGTTGAAGATGCTCGGAGTTACTCCGGAAGAGATAAAAGCAATCATCATTTCACATTTTCATGCTGACCATATCGGAGGATTACGCGATTTCCCCAACGCTAAATTCATTTGTTCGAAAGAAGCTTTTGACTCCATTCAGCAGTTAAAAGGGATCAAGGCCCTTTTAGCAGCATTTATCCCAACCCTTCTCCCTGCAGATTTTTCAAAACGTGTGCAGATCATTGAATCGAATGAATTGTTAGGCGATGAATCGCTAGTGGTAATAGATCTTCCGGGCCATGCCCCAGGACAAATAGGCCTTATGATCGAACAAAGAGTATTACTCGCTGCAGATGCATGCTGGACGAGTTCTGCTTATAAAAAATATCTTCTCCCGCATCCTCTATCACGGCTCATCATCCATGATTATGATGCCTTAAAAAAACGTTGTTGATGTTGCATAAGCTTCATTTAGAGCATCCTGAAATAATAATCATACCTACGCATTGCGAAGAGGAATTATGTACCCTTTTATAAAAGAATATTTATTGGCTAAGTACTTAAGAATTTTTAGGGACCGCCTTCATCTTGAAGAGTGGCAGCAAAAGCAAATTGTAAAACATTTGGAACAGGTTCTGCCTTTATCTTCATTTTACGAAGGGTTTTCTGCAAAAGAGTTTTCACGTTTACCTATTGTAGACAAGGTCATCATGATGGAGAATTTTGATTCGATTAATACCCTCGGGCTAAAAAAAGAAGAAGCCTTTAAGGTTGGTTTGAGAGCGAAGAAACGCGCGAGTTTTCTTCGACAATTGATAATATTACAGTCGGGCTCTCTTCAGGAACATCAGGAAATCGTGGAATTTTTATTGCAAATCCGGAAGAGCGGCTTATATGGGCCGGAAATATGTTGGCAAAGATGTTGCCGTACTCCATGCTAACAAAACAGAATATTGCTCTTTTTTTGCGTTCGAACAGCAACTTATATCGATCTGTGAAGGGACGTTCAATCCAATTTGATTATTATGATCTCATGGAGCCAATCGAGAACCATATTGCAAAACTTAAAGCTTATCCTTCGACAGTTCTGCAGCACCTCCATCAATTTTAAGAATGCTCAAGGGTGTGGCGGCAACAAAAGTTATCTCGATTGCCGAAGTGTTAGATCCGCTTGACGAAGCTATTTTAGAGAATCAATTTCAGCAAAAGATATATCAACTTTATCAATGTACGGAAGGCTTTTTGGCAGCCACTTGCTCACATGGTACTCTGCATCTTAACGAGGACATCGTATTGATCGAAAAAGAGTATATCGACAAGAAGGAGGGGAGATTTATGCCTATCATCACTGATTTCAGAAGAGTTTCCCAACCAATTATTCGTTACCGCCTCAACGATATCCTGATTGAAAAAAAAGAACCTTGCTCGTGTGGTTGCTTATTTACAGCAATTATAGAGGTTTGCAAATGAAGTGATTGACTTCAATTTTCCGCATGGTATAATGAGAAGATTTTACTATGCAAATGGAGAGATATCTTGCTCAAGTCCACTGGAAAACCT
>JACDDG010000424.1 GCA_013817115.1 Parachlamydiaceae bacterium
ATATTATAATATGGGGTCATTTTTGATCGCTCAATCGCGGGGCTTTCTCTTTGGCAAAAACCAAAATTTGAACGCACTTCGGTATACAACAAGACTTAGGTTAGTTTGGTAGTGGAGAGTTTCATCTATTCCGTTCTTGTCAACTTACATGCAATCCCTTTTAATCCCATTAATTATTTTATGAGAATGCTATCAAAAAAGACTCGCCGACGAATCTCATTGGAATCTTCTGTGCCCATTTTGATCAAACGATCTTCAGTTGACAAAAATCGCCAGAAAATTGAATCCTCTTGATTTACAGGAATAAGATCTACAGCGTACTTCGCTCTTAGATTTGCTACATCAACCTGGGTAACGATAAATTCTGGATTAGCATCTTTGACCATTTTAACAAATTTTTTTATTGTACTAGGTGGGGTAAATCCTGGATTGAATCCTGTCGTAATTAAATATCCGGAATCATCCACCAAACCATAAAGAGACACAAGACCATTTTTAAGCTGCCCACTTTGATAATCAGGCAGCAAAGCTGTGAAATACAAGTCATTCATGTCAAAGAAAACTTTCTGCCATGAAATATTCTCAGATTCAACAATTTCTTTTGTAGTTCCCCAACCACCTGCATCTAGAGCAGGCGCATTTAAAAGGGCTGCTGCAGTTAAAAATAGAGGGAGTGATAGTTTGTTAAATTTTGAACTAACAATTTGCAAAATAGTCTTGGCTGTAGTCATTGCTTTACCTGGAGTAAATTGATTTTGGCATTCACTTGTATGGAATGTCGTTTGAGGGGCGTACATGGGGTTTCTAACCGCCGTTTAAGGACGTTATCCCGTCATAAAAAGTAACATACTCGCCAAATTTTTCAAAATCTTTTATTTACCCGAATTACCTGTTCATTGCCTTTTTAGCAGCATAAACTTCATCAAGACGTGATACAGGCAATGTATGTGGAGCACTTTTTAAAATTTCTGGATTGGAATGTATCTCTGTGATAATATCCTGCATCGCTTCGACAAATCTATCAAGAGTCTCTTTAGATTCACTTTCTGTGGGTTCGATAAGCATGCATTCTTTTACAATCAGAGGAAAGTAAATCGTCGGAGCATGAAATCCGTAGTCCAGCAGTCGTTTAGCTATGTCCAGAGCTTTAATACCGAGGTTAGAATAATTGTCAGCTTGCAGGACAAACTCATGCATGCAGTTTTGTGGAAAGGGTAGCGTCAGCAATCTGCCTAATTTTTTCTTAAGATAATTAGCATTTAATACCGCATTCTCAGCAATTCTCCGCAAGCCAAAATGTCCATGCAGACGTGCATAAAGAAAAGCTCGTAAATAAATCCCAAAATTGCCATGAAAGGAAGCAATAGAGCCAATGCTTGTGTCCTTGTTCCAATTGATTTTATATCCGTCATTAGTTTTTTCAACCTGAGGAGTGGGTAAAAAAGGTTTTAATTTTTCATTGCATAGAACTGGGCCTGAACCTGGTCCGCCGCCGCCATGAGGAGTTGAAAATGTTTTGTGTAAGTTAATATGCATGACATCAAAACCCATTTCACCAGGACGTGCCACATTTAAAAGCGGATTTAGATTTGCACCGTCATAATACAATAGGCCTCCGGAATCATGAACAATCTTTGCAATTTCAAGAATCTGCGGACTAAACAAGCCAAGTGTATTGGGGTTGGTTAGCATTAATCCTGCGGTCTTTGGGGAGACAGCTTTACGCAGGGCTTCTAGGTCGATATCACCTGTAGATGTTGAACGGATAGTGGTGGTTGTCAAACCAGCCATAACTGCAGTCGCAGGGTTTGTTCCATGGGCACTATCAGGAATAAGTATCTCCTGTCTGTCTAGATCATTATTTTTTCGATGAAAGGCCGCAATCATCTGAATTCCTGTAAATTCACCCTGTGACCCAGCATTTGGCAATAAGGAACCTGCTGCCATGCCAGTGAGCTCACAAAGGATCTCGAGTAGCTCAAAAATGACTTGTAAGCAGCCTTGGCAGGAGTTATCCGGAGCTAGCGGATGCACTTTTGTAAAACCCGGCAATTTGGCTGCAACTTCGTTAATCCGCGGATTAAGCTTCATGGTACAACTTCCCAATGGATAGAAGTTAGTGTCAATACCCATGTTGCGCTTTGAAAGTTGCACAAAGTGTCGCGTGAGATCAATTTCAGAAATTTCTGGAAGTTTTAGTTCAGTCTTGCGTTTCAGTTGAGGTTCCACACTGTAGTTTTCAAGTTCTTTCCAACTCTTAGGTAGACTATAGGCGTGTTGTGCTTTCTGCGACTTTTCGAAAAGTGTCTTAATCATTTGTTGTCTTCCTTATTAGTTAAGTTTAAATAAAATGGACAATTGTGCTGCGTCAAACCTCCCTGGAATGAGCACAATGCCATCAAATTAATGAGAAATTGGCCTCAGATCTTATTTTAGCTCTCAATGCCTTCAAGTCTGAAGGGCTTACTTATAATAGAATAAGGAATTGACCTGCTGCCTCAAGCAAAGTGTGGAAGGCTTACAATAGTGGCTGTGCTCTTCTGTGGCTTTCTTGCGCCCCTACCGGGGCGCACGTTTTGCAACGATCCGAACCCCGGGTTCCGCTATCGCTGCACCCCATACTTCTACCCACATCTTTTTCTTTACATTTATTTTAACCATATTCTCTATATGCGATCCAGCCCTCAGATATCCTATAAGCCTTTTGAAG
>JACDDG010000425.1 GCA_013817115.1 Parachlamydiaceae bacterium
ATATGATCCCGATCAGCAAAAAGTGGATAAGTTATATGTGATAAAAAAGTGGGGGATAACAGAAGCACAATTCGATGAAATAATGGCTGCGCCTATAGTGTCACATGATGTTTATGGTTACGATAAACTTCCGTGGTATTACGCTGTTCTAACTAAAATAGAGTTGATCTACAAGTATCAAATAAAAAAACGGCTTAAAGCAATTTTCAGCAGATGAAGTTCCTATATATTTATATAGGAAATATTCATAGTGATTTTTCAGGTGCAGCGAAAAAGGTGAGGGGGATAGTTTCGGAGCTAGAGAAGCGTAAGGTCGAGTATTTTATATTTGCACTAAGTGACCAGGTCAAAATTTCCGGCGTATATGATGAACGCGTTTATCTCGTTCCTGCGATTGAAACAGATCAGGTTGCAATTTATTCTGAACTCGGCAAATTTTTAACTTTTTGCGGCAGCTACGATGCCTGTGTTTTCAGATATCCATTCGCTTCTAAGGAGCTTGTTGAGCTCTTAAAACGATATCCTGACCAGATAACATTAGAGCACAATAACAAAGAATTGATTGAGCTTTGGCGTGTTGGATTGGATTCGATCAAAGAATACAAGTTTAGACCAAGTCCCAGCTACATGCGTTTGCTACGTAATTCTCTTCTGCCAGTATTCAATGAACTAAGGTATGGTGTAAGTGCATTGAAACTGGCGAAATCCGGAATTGCTGTTACTAACGAAATTGCCGGGTACGAAAAAAATCGATTTTCACGTTACCGATGCAGAATTGTTGGCAATGGTATAGACTTCAGCAAGATAAAATTTCATTCGCGGATATTTTCAAGAGGCGATGTTCTCACGATTGTTATGCTGAATACATCTAATGTCAGTTGGCACGGAGTGGATTTGATTTTAGAGTCATTCCGAAAGGCCAATACTGATAAATTTCACCTGATACTAATTGGTAGATTTAGCGAGAAAGACATCTCGCTTGCACAAAGTTACCCTCACATCACATATAGAGGATTTTTAGCGCCGGATGAAATTAACGAGGTAATGGGATCGGTGCACATTGGTCTCGGTGCAGTTGCGTTATTTCGAAAGAAGCTGCATGAGGCTTCGACGTTAAAAGTGAGAGAGTATCTTGCGTCAGGGCTTCCTCTGATTCTGGGCCACGTAGATTCAGATGTTGATAACAACTCTTTCATTGCTTCTTGCAGATTTAAGATCGATATGCTTTCAAATTCTATTTCGTGGGAAAAAATATATGACTGGGCTGTTGAAGTTTATCGAACGCCTAATATCAACCAGAAAATAAGGGATACCGCGAGCGAAATTGTAGGGTTTGAAAGAAAGGTGAGCGACTTATTAAATGGCTGACGAGAGGTATCGCTAGTGCAAGTGATTGAAGCAGGTAACATGATTTTTATGGAGGAACCTAAATGAAGGTATTTGTTTTAAGCAGTTCGAGGGCAGATTATAGTATTTTTTACCCTTTACTCAAGGCGCTTCATGCGGATAAAGAATTTGAGTTAAAAGTTATTGCGTTTGGAACGCACCTTTCAGAAAAATTCGGCCGAACTGAAAAAATAATCGAAAAGGATGGATTTGACATTTCCCACAGAATTGAAACGCTCCCTCTCGGAGATTCGCCGCTTGATATTTCTGCCGCAATAGGAACAACTATCAAGCTCTTTGCTCCTGTTTGGAAAGAGATCGCTGACTCAGGTGCTTTGGTCATTGCCCTGGGAGACAGGTATGAAATGTTTGCCGCAGTAATGGCGTCGGTGCCTTTCTCGATTAAGGTCGCGCATATTCATGGAGGTGAAGAAACACTAGGTGCTATCGATAATATTTTTAGACATTCAATTACCCATGCGGCACGTATTCATTTTGCATCAACACCAAAAAGTGCTCAACGCATCTCGCAAATAAAAGGCTCCTCTGAGGGTGTGCATAAGGTGGGTTCGCTGAGTATTGATAGTTTGCAAACTATGAAGCTGCTCAATGACGTTGAATTCGAGCAACGATTTGGAATTGCTATTCGTAACCCCGTGTTGGTTACGTTTCATCCTGAAACAGTCGAATACAATCGAAACAGTTTTTTTGTGGATGAATTAATTGCTGCGCTTTCTGACATGGAACAGCAGATCATTATCACAATGCCAAATGCAGATACGATGGGCACTTTAGTGCGAGACCGCTTCATTTCGTTTGCTAAGGATAGGGAAAATGTTAAGGTTGTAGAGTCTTTTGGAAGGGAAGGCTATTTTTCGTGTTTGTCGCTTTGTGATTTTGTTTTAGGGAATTCGTCAAGTGGCATTATCGAAGCGGCTTCTTTTAGAAAATATGTAATTAATATCGGTGATCGCCAAAAGGGGCGGGAGGCGGGGGCTAATGTTATTCATTGTGAGATAAGTCATAAGAGAATCATCGAAGCTTGCTTGAGCATACGTAATCTTCCTTCGCTATTGCCTGATAATATTTATTATTCTGGAGGGGCGGCTACCAAAATAACGGATATTTTAAAACAGTATTTTCGAACCAAATCCATGAAATGATCAACTACGAGGAAAACATAATTAACCATCTTAACACAGTGACACAGGCGCTCGAGCGGCTTAGTTCTATGGGTGGCAGGGACAACCTGACACTTTTTGTTGTAAATGAGCGCGAAGAAATGCTTGGTACACTCACCGATGGAGACGTTCGGCGGGGTTTA
>JACDDG010000042.1:0-4284 GCA_013817115.1 Parachlamydiaceae bacterium
GGGCATATTAATGCCGTTTATGTTGATGGAGTGCTTGGTGATTCCGAAGCAGTAAAAGATGCAATCTTCACTTGGGAAGATCGCTTTAAAAAGGGTATGCAGCACTTTTTAAATACTCATGCGCTGATAATGTCAGATACATATGATCTTGTTGTTCATCCTGCCATGTTATCAAGGTCTCCAGAGCTAATTTTGAAGTATCTTTGCAGAGACAAAGGTCGCGGTATTGGAAAAAGATTTAGGATTAGCAATGGAGTGAAATTCCTCACGAACACTTTTGAAATTGGTCCAGGTATCGATGCAGGAGGCCTAAGAAAACAATTAGTGATTGATTTGTGCAAGCATTTAATGGATGGATCTCCTTCACGAACAATAAAGTTAAGTGGATCAGGTTTTCCTAAACTGACAAATCTTAACGCAAAAGAAGAAATTGATTTACTAGTATGTTTTGGACAATTGCTTGCAGTTTGTATCGAAAATGGTGGATTTTCAACCGGCCGTCTATTTTCGGATAACTATTTTGGGCTGTTGCGTGGCCTTTTAGGTGTCAGCCGCACGCTTACTCCCCAAGAAATTATTTTAGGGAGTGAAGAATTTGTGGTGGGTGAGGAAGATCAAACATTATGGGATTTATATAGAGATCCTAAAAAATTAACTAAAGAACAGGAAACATTACTTACTACTTCCGCAATCTGTGAAGAAGAAGAAATTCCAAAATATCCTGGGTCTTGGATAGACTGGCCCTTAATTAAAGATTTTGTTCCTAATGATTATAAGATTTGGGTGAGGGATTTAATAGAGGAGTATTTACTTAATCCTGTTAATGGATACCCTTTACGGGGTATCATGCATGCTGCCCAAGCGATATCTTCGGGATTAGTTTCCTGTAGTGAAGTGGAAAAAATTAGACTGTCTTCAGATGTTGCATTAAGTAAGGCCATCCAAGGAGAGCTTTTCTCTAAAGAAGGAATTGCAAATCGTATTAAATCTACTACAAATGATCGGGTTGTGCTTCAGAAATTGCAGTGGTTAAAAGAACATATTTGCGATCCCAGAACATCTGAAGAATGGATTAAAAGATTTTTAAAAACAGTTACTGGGATGCCGGTTGTTTTAGCCTCAACCCAAATTAAATTAAATGAATTTATAGGCGGAAGAGACTGTATCGCCCATACCTGTTTTTGCAGTCTTGACATCCCAACGAGACATATAGATTTTCATACACCTCCAGATTTCCCTATACGGACAGACAAACAATTCTTTATCCATTGTTTAGAATTTACAATGAGTGAAGAAGGTTTTAATATGGGGTAGAAAGGAATGGGCGGATAAGTCTTTGTTGATTCGACTCAGCAATGAACCGAGGGCTTACCATTGTGTTTGTGCGCACGTCATTCTAATCATGCTTTTATACCGAAGTGCGTCCAAATTTTGGTTTTTGGCAAAGAGAAAGCTCCCGCGATTAGTCTTTATTGTCGTTTATCCTTGCATCGTTTGTTGCTTAATGTCCTTTGTTTTTTTTGCATCAATCGTTAAGGCGGCAAGCTGCATTAAACGACAAACGACGCTAAGGACAAACGACAATAAAGACTAATGATCATAAGGACGCCCAGAACAATAATGACTTAAAGGACTAAAGACCTTAAGGCTTTATGAGGTTACACACTTACTACGATTCTGGTCGCTAACATCTCGACCGTGGCTTGGGCTTATTTGGAGGCTATGTGATGCACGGCATTGGAATGACGTGCTACAATTGTGGCTTAGACTTATTTGGAGGCTACGTGATGCGCGAAGACGCAGAGAAAGGCATTTAATTTAAAGGATAAAAACTTAAAAAACAAACCTTAACAAGGGCATTACATCAAGTTATTGTTAGTTAGTCTATATTCCCACTTTATAGTGGACCCCAAAAACTGGACAAAATTCAGGGGTCCCACTATAACCCTCCCTTGCTTTCCTCTGCTTCTCCGCGTCTCTGCGTTAAAAATCAACGGAGTTATTACCTCTCGACACCTATGGCTGGGATTCCTTTCCTTCGCAATATTTGGACAAGATTTGCTTCGGATTTCGTTTACAATAATACCCTTAATTCTACAACACCCTGCCCTCGGGACTAATTATAGGCTCTAGTTCTTTCAGCTAATATCTCAACATGAGGCTTAAACTGCGTCTAGACTCCAACCATTTAGATCGAAAATATCACGAGGCTCCACAATACCAAAATTCGCTCTCACTTCACTCATA
This sequence comes from Parachlamydiaceae bacterium, assembly GCA_013817115.1. Lineage (GTDB taxonomy): Bacteria > Chlamydiota > Chlamydiia > Chlamydiales > Parachlamydiaceae > JACCRY01. The sequence goes on from JACDDG010000042.1 coordinate 2,248, forward strand.
ATGTAAAAAGAACCACAAACCACTAAAACTTCTTGATGTCGTACTGCCATTTCCAAAGCCTTATCCAAACTTTGCTCAATGGTCGAAGCAACAAAAATACGATCTTCAGCCACATTTTGATTAAGAAATTCCTCTTGAAGAATATCTTTATCCAAAGCACGGCTGTTATTAGCCTGAACTAGGTGAAAATAACTCCCATTCTCTTTAAGCAAACTTACGCAAGCCGGAATTTCCTTATTCTCCGAAAGTCCACAAACAATTCTTAACTTTGCCCCCGGATACAACCTCTCAACAGCAACAAAAAGGTTCTTAAGTCCATCGGGATTATGTGCAACATCTAGAATAATCCCGAGAGGCTGGTCTTCTTTAGACCCCCCTTTTAAAATTACTTTCTCTAGCCGGCAAGGAGGCATCACACTACATCCACCCAAAATATTCTCATCGGAAACGTAGAGCAATTCCAAAGCTTTCTTGACGATAGCATTGTTTTCATCGTTATAAGTCGGGAACACACCTTGAACTGTGTAAAGAGGTGCTTTCTTTTCTTCAGCAATGGCTCGAATTTCGTTAAATGGAACATTTGAACCAATGACAACCGGAATGCCCAATTTTATAATTCCTGCTTTCTCTACTGCAATTTCAGCTAATGTATTTCCTAAAATGGTGGTATGTTCTAAGGAGATCGATGTAATGACGCTGAGAAGGGGGGTGATCACATTTGTTGCATCCAATCGTCCACCTAAGCCCGTTTCGATGACTGCAATATCAACTTTTTCTTCAGCATAGTAGCAAAAAGATAAAAGTGTCGTAATCTCAAAAAATGATGCTTTGATTCCATGTTCTTTGATACCAGTTAAAATTTTTGACAAATGTTTCTCGGCTGCAGCTTCTGAAATCATTTCACCATTTATGCGAATTCGTTCGCGGAAACAACTAATGTGTGGGGAAGTGAAGAGTCCGACCTTCAAACCTGAAAGTTCAAGCGATTTTGCGATTTTTGTCGTCACAGATCCTTTGCCATTAGTGCCGGCAACATGAACAGTTGGAATTTTTTTTTCCGGTGATTCAAAAAGCGCACATAGTTTCAACATTGTGTCTAAGTTATACTTTGTATGCCCTTCGATGTTAATTGCATAAAGCGTTTCAAGTAGTGTAGCGTAAGTCACGATCTAACAACCTCTTAAAATGTGTGTCATTGATCCAAGAGCATCCAAGCGGAGTGAGTGGCTTAACTGTTCCATGAAAGTCGGAACCTCCGGTAATTAACCAATTGCGCTGAGTAGCAATTTTAAGCCATCTTTCGTGCTCTTTTGGAGGAAATTTCGAGTAATAGCATTCGATTCCATCAAAATTCATGGCTAAAAGTTTAAGCAATACAGAGGTGTCTTTGATTAAATGTGGATGAGCAATGACTGCAACTCCGCCGGCTTTGTGAATGATGTCGATGGTCGCTTCCGGGGTAACATATTCTCCTTGAACATAGCAAGAGCACCCATCTCCCAAATATTTTTTGAAAGCTTCTTGCAAAGTCTCCACATATCCTATTTGAACCATCATTTGTGCAATGTGAGGTCTTCCAATAGTCAAGTTCACTCTTTCTGGAGCCGATCGCGAAACAGTGCTTAAGAGTTCATCTTCATTGATCGGCATCCCCTGTTTATCTAGCAGTTCTAAAATGGCTCGATAACGTGTTTGTCTACGCATTTTATGCATTTCGCAAAAGGAAACTATTTCCTCGTTATCTAACGAGAAGTCATAGCCCAAAAGATGGACGCTAATTTGATTTAAAACAGTTGAAAATTCAACCCCGCTTATTAGTTTCAAGCCAAGTTCATTTGCTGTTTCCAGAGTCTCCAGGTTATAGGCGTCTATGCTATCGTGATCAGTAATAGATAAAGCATTTAGTCCTTTTTCGACAGCATGGTTTAGCAATTCTATAGGTCTCATCGATCCATCGGAGCAAGTTGAGTGGCAGTGTAAATCTGCGCGAAAAGAGGTCATGAATAAGTTATCTCCGTAGTTTCAATAGTTATTGGC
>JACDDG010000042.1:4294-8468 GCA_013817115.1 Parachlamydiaceae bacterium
ACGTTTTTAATTCATCAATAAAACGGACTTCGCTTTCTAATAATATTCCTGTTTGGGATTCAATTACAGTTTGAACATGAAGCATAAGGTCCAGCACATCTTTAGCTTTCGCTTTGTCTTTATTAACGATGAAGTTAGCATGAAGAGGGGAGACTTGTGCGCCCCCCAGGCTATATCCTTTAAGCCCACAGGATTCAATAAGTGCCCCGGCATATCCACAATTAGGATTGCGAAAGATACATCCTGCCGATTTGCTGCCATAAGGCTGTGTTGCTTGGCGGTAGCGGATGATTGAAAGTTGCTTTTCACGGGCTGTAGGTAAGGATGTCAGTTGAAATGTGGCTCCCACTATTGCTCCATTAAGATACTGAAAGGGGGATGTTCTATATGAAAATTCAAGATTTTCTTTTTTGAGGACTTGTAAAAAGCCTGTAGCGTCAATAAAATCTACTGAAATAAGAGTATTGCACGTCTCTGCCCCATTAGCCCCGGCGTTCATAAAGACAGCTCCACCAACGGTTGCGGGAATTCCGGAAGCAAATTCAAGTCCCGACCACCCCTGACGAGCAGTTTGAGCTCCGAGCAGAGAAAAGCTATATCCCGCTCCGACATGAAAAACTCCATTGCTATGATCATGCATAAAGTCAATTTTATTAAGAATTACAACTCCATTGAAGCCGTGATCTGAAAATAAGCAATTTGATCCCTTCCCTAGGATAAAGTAAGCCAGTTTTTCCGTTCGGCAAATTTCTAAAGCTGCTTGCATTTCAGCTATTGTTCGCACTTCTACAAAATAAGAGGCATTGCCTCCAATTCCAAAGGTGCAAAGCTGGCTAAGGGGTTTTTGTTCCTGAAAATTCTGAAAGCGCACAAATATTCCTATCAAGGTGTTAGCTGGAGATACGATCATGAAGCCCTACAGTACACCATGCAGAAATTTGCATCAATTTAATATGAATTATTCAGGGGTTTGAACTTTTTTTCATCAAGATCTTTAAGATCCAGTTTTTCGTCATCTAGAATTTTGTCATTAATATTTTCACTACCATCAATGCCATCAGATTTGCAAAGTTCTGAATAATTAAGTGGGGGAGTAATTTTTTCTTTAGCTTCCATTTCTTTAACGCTTTGTTCAAGAGCATCAAGTTTTGGATTTTCACCGATCATTTGTTTGTGAATGTTATCTAAGATGGCATTGATAAAGTTTGCAGATTCAGGAGAAGCAAATTTTCGCCCAAGGCGCATTGCTTCAGAAATGGAAACTTTTGGAGGTGCAGTCTTTTCGATAGTCAACTCAAAAACACCTAAGCGCAATATATTGCGTTCCACAACTTGGATTCTGTCAAAGGTGTAGCCGTGTACTGCATCGGTAATGACAGCATCAATTTCATGGAGGTTTTGCTGAATGGCATTTGCCTTGATCATTGCCTGGTAGACACCACTACGAGCGACTTGGAGCTCTTTCATTAGTAGCGAAATCGAGCTTAGCTCATCAGTACGACCTGTATCATGACTATAGAGAAGTTGAAATACAATTTCTCTAAGTTTTGCTTGTGGAATTGCCATACAATAATATTTCTTTTTTTTATGCGTTTATACCAGTATAGACCAACCAGCTTAGCATGGAAATGTTGGAATGTAAAGTACAATTTCACCTACTATGCTACAATTCTACAGGCTCTATAAGTCATAATTTGTTCTATTTTTAAGGTATTTTGGAAATGTTAAGGTTATGCCGTTTTGTTGTTATTGTCCTTGTATTTTTCTTTTCACTTGCAGTACGATGAAAGTGTGTTAAAAAATTTAAGCCAGTTTCAGATATGTTGGATGCGATATTATGTGGCTTTCTGGCGCCCCTACCGGGGCGCACGTTCTATTTTATCTGAACCCCGGGTTCCGCTATCGCTGCACCCGGGGCTATTAACAGTTCCCCCTACCGGGGGATAGGAACATGAATGGATTTTCTAGTTTCTAGTTTGATTTTAGTCAAATGTTAATAGCCCCGGGTGCAGCGATAGCGGAACCCGGGGTTCGAATCATTATAAATCGTGCGCCCCGGGAGGGGCGCCAGAAAGCCACAGAAGCGCTCAACCACAAATTTAAGCCCTCCACTCGTTAATTGATGCGATTGGGGGCGACGCCTTATTATAAGTCAGCCCTAAATTGGAAGGCATTCAATCCTTGGCTGCTCCCGTGAAAAAATTAGATTCACAATACCGAGGTAAAGGTGGTTGAGGGTCCAAATCCGAATGTAACAACTAAGCAAATTAATGCGGAAAAAATGAAAAAATTCTATGAACAGCTCACTCAGTCAATGGAACGCGTTAGAACCCATTTTAGAAAACCACTCACCTTAACAGAGAAAATTCTCTTTAGTCATGCAGTTCATCTTGAAAATTCAAAAGAAAAAAGTCTTGATGAAAACAGCAAAATCGAATTTCTTCCCAATCACCTCGCAATGGATGACGCTACAGCTCAAACGGCTCTTTTGCAATTTCCTTTATCAGGAAAAAAGAATTCCGCACTATCAGCATCGGTTCATTGCGATCGCATCGTCAACGCAGAAAATGGAGTGGCGCAAGATCTTATTCGAGCACGCGAGGAAAGTGGAGAAGTTGTAGATTTTTTACAGAACGCTTCTGAAAAATACGGCTTAGGCTTTTGGAAGCCCGGCTCAGGTATCATCCATCATCAACTTTTCGATTATTATGCTTTTCCGGGAGGTATGGTCCTCATTACAGATACCTACGCCTCCCACATTGGTGGACTCGGAATGCTTGCATTAGAAGGGAATGGTTTAGATGTACTTGATCTTATGACCGGCCTTCCTTGTGAAATAAAACTACCAAAAATAATTGGGGTCCGTCTCACAGGAAAACTTAAAGGTTGGGCATCTGCCAAGGATCTGGCCTTAAAAATGGTTAAGCTTTTGACAGTTTCTGGGGCCAAAGGAGCTGTTCTTGAATACTTTGGAGAGGGGGCAGAAACAATCTCATGTTCAGGTAAAGCGATTCTTTGCTGTATGGGTGCAGAAGCTGGAGCTTTAAGTTCAATTTTCCCGTACGATAAATCGATGGAAGACTTTTTAGCATCGACCGGAAGGAGCAATGTCTCGGAACATGCGAACAGTACAAAAGAGCATTTACAAGCTGATCCGGATGTATTAGCTGACCCGGAAACTTATTTCGCTCAATACATCGAACTGGAACTTTCATCGATTGAACCACATATAGCCGGTCCTTTTTCATCAGATAAAGCGTGTTCATTATCAGAGCTTTCAGAGCTGGCATTTCATAATGGATATCCAGAAAAACTTTCCTTAGCTATAATTGGTTTTACGAATTCGAGTTATGAAGATCTCGCAAAGACTGCTTTAATAGCAAGGCAGGCTTTAAAACACGGTTTAAAGGCTAAAGTTCCCTTATTAATTTCACCCGGATCAGAACAAATAAAATCCAAACTTGTTCGAGAAGGGCTTTGGCAAGTCTTAGAAGACGTAGGTGCGATTGAGCTAGCTTGTGCCCGAGGTCCATGCGAGGGGGACTGGAAACGGAACGACATCCCTTTTGGAGAAAAGAATTCTATTCTTACTTCTTATAACCGTGCGTCCCTGGGTCTATATGATGGTAATCCTGGAACGCATACTTTTATTACAAGTCCGGAAATTGTGATGGCTTTAGCATTGGCAGGTTCTTTAAATTTCAACCCTGCTGTAGATGCGTTATTAAGTCCTCAGGGATTACCTGTACGGTTTAATCTATCGCCAGTAAGAAAACAGCTTGCAGCAGTTCCCTTAGAAAATGTGGAAGGATACGTACCGCCAACAGATGAAGGTACTACCATTCAAATTACAATCGACCCTTCTAGTGAAAAGTTGCAAATTATAGAGCCATTTAAGCCCCTTTATGAAAAGAATTATACTGATTTGCGACTTTTGATAAAAGCGAATGGTAAATGTTCTACAAATCAGATATCTCCTGAAGGCAAGTGGTTAAAATACCGAGGGCATTTGGGTAATATTTCGAACAATCTATTTTCTCTTGCTCCGAATGAATTCAGGGATGAGATTGGTCGAGGTAAAAATCTACTTTCTAGTAGCATTGAGCCATTTTCAAAAGTTGCAAAAGATTACAAGAAAGAAGACATCGGTTGGATTGTTATCGCGCATGAAAAC
>JACDDG010000042.1:8478-11173 GCA_013817115.1 Parachlamydiaceae bacterium
CTACGGAGAAGGACCACATAGCGATCATGCTGCACTGACGATTCGTTCTTTGGGTGGAAGGGCTGTAATTGCGCAAAGTATCGACCCTATGCATGAACTTACACTTAAAAAGCAGGGTATATTAGCATTGACTTTTGCTTGGCCGGAAAATGGAGATAAAGTTAAAGAGGATGATTTAATAGATGTGCTTGGCGTCCACGAATTGGCTGTTGGTAAACCACTTGAATTACTTTTAAAACATGCAGACGGTACAACGGAGCGGCTGAAGCTTGATCATTCCTATACTGAGGATCAGATAGGATGGTTTAAAGCTGGAAGCTTTTTAGGGTATATTTCGCATGCTTAGGAGAGTTCGTTGTTCATTTCCACCATTTAGATATTTGCAATAGAATGTAGCACGTCTCCCAATTTCCATTGCCGAGGAACAATAGTGTTGAACAAAACCCATAGCTAAGCTTGCTTGCTATGAGGGCAAAAGGATTTCAGGTATGTTTTTTTAAAATTCAGAATTTCCTTCAAAAACTAAAATTAAGGTAAAGAAAGTTATTTCCGGTCTTTGTGTCTTTGTGTCTCCTAAATAACACATTGAATTGCCGGTAAATTTGGGTTTATAGAGAAGGCTCTGATTATTTAGACGATACGATGTTAATTCGAAGATGCTCATTTTTGTATTTCCCGGAAGATAATGCTGATTTTGCAAATGCATCTTAATTTTATCATTAGCTTCAACTGCATCATGGATTTTTATTTTTGGAAATTTTAAAATTTGTGATCTACTAGCAAGTTTTTTCGAGTTCGATTTTATAGTAAAAAGATCCACTTTTGAGTTATTGCTCGCTTGTATATTATCTTCGACCTTTTTTTCTTTTGTTTTTATGTTGCCACTAATGGCAGTCTTTTGCTGATCAGTCAGAAAAGTCGTTTTATCGGAATCCGTTTGATTATTTTTCCAGAGATATAATTTTTTTCTGTCCATTAGGTTAACAGTTAATGCAATAAGCCCAAGCTCCCACTGTAAAAATACTCAAAAAAATATTTGTAATAATTGGCAATGCAATTTCTTGGCTATTTCTGTTGTGAAAGGGATGAAAAAAGAAGTTATACGCTTCAGAATTATTGTTATAAGGGTGATTAGCATCCATGATTTAACCTAAAGTATATATTTTTAAAAAGACTTAACTTGATTATATCGAACTGTTTATTAAAAAACCAGTATATTTTTATGAGCAGACGTTTATCATTATTTTTTCGATTTTTTTTAAATTTAAAATTTAATCTTGAAAGTTTTAAAATGAATAATCTTGTGGGTAATATATTCAATAATTGATATTTTTTAACAGTAAAATGTTCATGTTTTATTATTTTATTTTAAATGTCGCATAGATTATGGAGAAATAATAATGAGGTTAACAGCGGGTCAATAGCCTCTTCTATTCCTACTCTTAATAATCTTAAGTATGTTGATAATTCTAAAAGAGCAAGAAAAATGCACGTCATTCTCAGCAGGAGCAAGTTCTTTTATAAATGAAAGACAAGGGCGGTATCAAGAAATAAATCAAATAAGGATCAATCTCGGCCTTGAATATTGAAAAAGAACTGTAGCTCATCACAAAACTCAACAACTCACATGATGAGCTACACTCCTTTTACCTTACCTTCTATGAACTCTTCTCGACTATCATCACTAAACCTTCACGTGTTTTATCCGAAGTTTTAATGGGTACTAGGATTTCTTTATAGCTAATGTGGGGGTTCGTGATGATCTGGTCATGGAATTGTGAATCTTCGTATTTTGTTATCTGATTATTTAAAAATGCAGAAAAACGAGCACCACTATTCATATTATTTTTTAGGGCTTCTTCTAAAAATGTAAGCATATAATCTTTCGTTTCTGATGTGTTAGATTGGCTTGATTTTGCCTGTTTTTCAATTTCAGAAAATTTGTACTTTTTAGAAGCCTCGTCAAACTGCTCGTCTGTGATATTTCCGTTTTCTTTAAGTTTAGTGAAAAATCGCGGTAATTCTTTTACGTTGAATTGGCCAATTCTTTCATGAAAGTCTGCGATGTTTTCGCTTGTAAAGTGCATTGTTATCAGTGGAATTTGCTCTTCAAGCATGTCTAGTAGATCTTTTGCTTTGTTTGCTGCTTCTTGATTTACATCCGGGAAAAGATAATTGATAATTTTTGACTCTTGTTCAAGCGTATAGTCGTTATAGAAAACCACATCAAAAGATCCTGCATTCTTAAGCTCCGTTTTTGCATCACCTTGAATAATTTTCGTTTTGGGGTGATTTTCAGCCCATTTTTTGGCATCTTGCAACATTTCAGGGGTTGATACAATGATAGTATAATTTTTAGGTTGATGCTTTTGAATAGCTGTAGCTGCAGTTCCTGAACTGAATCCAACTTGTAGAACACTTCCGGAGGGTTTTAAGGCATTGATGAGGGCCTCAGTGTAGGCATTTTTCCACTCAAGTAAAACTTTAAGTTTCTCATCATTAGTTTTCTCAGTAGCTACCATAAAACACCTCACTTTTAGTATAATTTATTTGTTCATCTTTAATGAAAGAAGCATCTTTTCATGTGGTCTGATCTTGCTTATTTATAGCTATTTTATTTGTCTCAGACGTTTCACACACTTATACCGAAGAGCGTTCCAATTTTGGTTTTTGGCAAAGAGAAAGCTCCCGGGAT
>JACDDG010000426.1 GCA_013817115.1 Parachlamydiaceae bacterium
GCTTAAACGTGAAGGTGATGCCCCTAAAGGGATTTACGTGGCGGCAATGCATAATTATCTACTTATTTTCACTGATGCAGAACGATGCTATTGGCTCAAAGTATGGAAAATTCCGGAAACAGATTCTCATTTGTGAAAGGGTTATCGTTGTTTATAACAATTTTGCCCGTGAGGAATATAATTAATCCAGAAGTTTTTAATTGGGAGCAAAGACTCACATCGAATTATAAAGCAATAAGATAACGGCAATGAATAATACCGGAAAGCGTTCAAATTTTGGATTTTTGCTTTGAGAAAGCCCCGGGATTAAGGCGATCAAATACGACCCAATATTATAAAATGGGACCATTTTTGATCGCTTAACCTCGGGAGCTTTCTCTTTGCCAAAACCAAAATTGGAACGCTCATCGGTATAACGTTCTCCGAATATGTGAAGACTAGTGGGGCAATCTATTCCAAAAAGCTTGGTGATCACTAGAAGGTGTAAGTTTTCTGATATGATGCTCAATAATAGATAGGTCGCTATCAAATTTAGGTTGATCGAATGGCACCTTAGAATTTAAAGCTTCTTTGTTTCTTGCGGCCTGTAAGTGCCACACCAGGCCTATTACTGGAATCATTAATTTTGCAAATTCTTTAATTGTGCCCATTGTGCTTGAAAGATTATTTCGGGCTTTAAGGCGATCACGTTCATGTTTTAAACGAGTTATATCCGTTGCTGTAAATTTTATATCCCGATTCATATAACGAGGTAACTTTGATGCTGGATCGATATCATCGGCCAAAGCTAAGCCATTTTCATCTTTTGTTTTGTTAAAGTGAAAGTTTTGCGATATCGCATAAAATATTGCTTGGATTGCTAAAATTGGTTGAGCTAATAAGCCAACCATAGGCGCAACCGCCATTGCTGCCACTATTACGGGTGCAGCAAGGGTAATGTAGGCTAAATTGGATGCACCTTCGCTGAATGATTTTACATTCATAATTCACTCCTATTGTTAAACAATTAATATTATTATTATAATAGTTGTTATATTTACACTTTTTTAGTCAATATAATTATTTACGTTTATTCGGTATCATTTAATTATTGTCTTACTTAAGTTTATGAAGAAATTATATTTTCCGCAAGAAGAATGTTCAAACATTAAATGTGTCACTTTAGGAAAACTTTTTAAATTCAATTCTTTAAAGACAGATTTCCTATAGACAAAGGATATAAAAATGCATATATAGAATTATATGCTTAGGTGCTAAAATTTAATTTAAAAATTCGGAGTTTTTATGAGAGCAATGTGGAATGGATCATTATCATTTGGTCTTATAAATATACCCGTAAAAGCTTACACAGCATCACAGGAACACGAAATTAAATTTCATATGCTTCATAAAAAAGATATGTCCCCTATTCGATTTTTGCGTTTTTGCGCAGAAGAGAATAAGGAGGTCCCGTATAGCGAGATTGTTAAGGGGTATGAATATGAAAAAGGAGAATATGTCGTTATAGACGAAGAGGAATTTAAACAAGTTAATCTAAAAAAAACTTCAACAATGGAAATTCAATATTTTGCAGATTTTTCAGAAATTGAAATCGTTTTTTATGAAAAGCCTTATTATCTAGAACCTGACAAAAAAGCCGGCAAAGCCTACAAATTGTTATATGATGCTTTAAATGAATCTAAAAAAATCGCGATCGTCAATTTTGTATTCCATCATAAAGAACACTTGGGGGCTGTAATCTCTAATAATGGAGTGCTTGTATTGATGCAGATGCGTTATCCTGCAGAAATTCGATCGACAGATGAATTGAATATTCCAGAAGAAAAAATTGATCCAAAAGAATTAAAAATGGCACTAGATCTCGTCAATCAGCTAACAAATCCTTTTAAACCTGAAGATCATTTTGATACATATACATCTGAAATTCAGGAGCTGATCGAAAGTAAAATGAAAGGAAAACAAATGCCAGCAAAAACTAAGGAAGTGGCAAAAACCCATAAGGTTCAGGATTTAATGGAATTGCTTAAAGAAAGTATGAAACAGAAACCTGAATCGACAAAAACAAAAATTAAGGAAAACAAAGTAGAATCAAAAAATAAAATTCATGACCTCTACTCTGGAGCAAAGCCTAAAAAGGTTAAAAAGGTGCAGTGAAACTTATTGCATTTTCTTTTTTTGGACGATAATCGGTAATAAGGCAGATATATTTTTCAGTGTAAAACGGCTTTTGAAAAGTTTACCAAATTTACGTGGTTCAAAAAAAGATTTTTATTCCCATTTTAAGTAAGATTTTACGCCATACATTAAAAAAGAGGAAGAGAAGAGAAGCAATATGGGAGCCTACTGCAGATCCCAGGAGTAAAAAACCTAATGATGAAGAAGTTCTTGGCCCCATTCTATATCCGGCATATCGAGCAACTAGAACCCCTCCAAAACCCCCCATAATAAATCCTGCTAGACTAAAAGGAGAAATAAAAGAATGCAGACCGCAACAAAACCAGCTACTAATTTATCACTCCCTTCGCGATGAATTTTAAAATTATATTTTTTTTAAAGCTTTTAAAGCTATCTATTAACTCATATTTTTCTTGCTGTTTTTCATTCCATAACTTGCTCACTCTTGCAAGATTTGCTATACTGCGCGCGGGCACAAATTGAGGTTTTTTGCGCGCCAAAGCCCCGCGGTTGAACGATCGGAAGTGACC
>JACDDG010000427.1 GCA_013817115.1 Parachlamydiaceae bacterium
CGATGAAAACAATGGGCTGGAAACCTCTTTTTTGAACATTCAGTGAGATAATTGCACCTAAAAAATCGATCACGTCATTTGCAAAGAGCTATAGTCCTATTCCGGGGTCCTAGTTTTGACATCGTCGTACTCATATCGACACCTCATCAGCAGTTCATTTTCATTCATCTCTTTGATAAAAAGTGGAATGCTATGCAAGCAATGGCATGATTAGAAAAGGATCTATTTATTCTGAAAACATCGACTCTCCTGTCATTATACAGGAGATGGCTTTAGAAAAAAGCTTCGCTACAGAAATAACAATAATCTTTTTGCAACTCAATGCTTTTTTTGTTAATGGGATGGTGTTACTTACCACAAGAACCTCAATAGGACTCGCTTCTATTTTTTCAATAGCCTCATCTACAAAAACTCCATGAGTAATCATAGCGACGATTCTTTTTGCCCCGCCCTCTTGACACGCCTTTGCAGCAGCCACCAAGGTTCCCGCTGTTGAACAGATATCATCAATAAGAAGAACGTTCTTCCCCTTCACATCGCCATATAGATTTAAAACCGACACTTCAGTAGCAGACGTACGGGATTTGTCAATAATCATGTATTCGACTCCGGACCTATTGGCGTAAGCACGAGCTAATTTTACGCTGCCGATATCCGGTGTAACCACAATAAAATCATTAAAATTTAAGTCTTTTAGTAACTCCAGAAGAACAGGATACGCTTGCAGGTCATCCACAGGAACGTCAAAAAACCCTTGGACTTGAGGGGCGTGTAAATCCATGGACACGATGTGGTTAGCACCAGCTTTTTCAATTAAATTTGCAACCAACTTCGCTGTAATAGGCACTCGAGTACTTGTTTTGCGATCTTGTCGACAATAGCCGTAGTAGGGAATCACAGCTGTGATACTTTTTGCTGATGCCCGTATGAGGGCGTCAATAATGATCAATAGTTCCATTAAATAATGATTCGGATTTCGGGCAACAGTTTGAAGCACAAATACATCACAGCCTCTCACGGAGTGCAAGATTTCTACACCGGTTTCTCCGTCAGGAAATTCAGTTATAGCAATCTTACCCAGCTTTATACCTGCGTTTACAGCAATTTCTTGGGCTAATGCCGGATGAGATGTACCGGCAAACAAAAATAAATGATCATCAGTTGTTTTCAAAAATCACCTTCCGAAGCTGTGTGTTATCTCTTGCATAATTTGGCTAAAATTACACTTGAATATATCGTTACGAGTACAAATATCATGCTAAACGCCATTCGAGATTTACGCCAGTATTTATTTACCGATTGATAAAGTTGCTAGAAGTCAATTTAATTAAATCAACATAATGCTCTAGCTAAGTTTTGAACAGTCCTGCCTCGTACACCATGTCATTTAAATTGCCGGGTATTTTTGAAATCGAAAGTGACCCAATATTATAATATGGGGTCACTTTTTAAATGGAGTGGGTGCCTTTTTTGCAATTTTTCAAAATCTTTTAATAGGTGGATTCTATATTCTTCATTCATCTCATCAAGTTGAGCTCTTTCCCTTTGATTATCCACAATCATAATAAGCTCAAGAGACGGTTTTTCTACCTCCTTTAAAATTAGTGGAGGAGGGCAATAGGCCCAAATTTGAGTAATATCCTGATCACTAAATTGTTGGATGCACTCTCGGACTCGTTTTGTGTTGCCCTCTAATAAATTTAAATAAAAGGACTTAAAAATTTTATTGGAACATTTATCGATCATGCGACTTAATAAAGTCTTGCGAAGGTCTTTATTAGGTGCATAAGGGTCCAGTTCACCCACATGGGTAACACTTTGATTCACCGACATGGGTAACACTTTTCTCAAAAAAATGCTATAATATATTTATATTACTAACTTCTAATATAGGTATATTATGGCGTGGGAGAAATCAACTGTGGAAAATCAAAGGCTGAGCCTAGTTAATGCTTATTTAAATAAAACGGAGCGTATGACAAATCTTTGTCTGCGTTTTAAAATCAGTAGAAAAACAGGCTATAAATGGCTTGCAAGGTATATAGAATTAGGGGAAGAGGGGTTAAAAGATCAATCAAAAGCTCTATTAGAGCCTTCTTCTCTCTATACAAAAACTCAAATTGGTACCGCTTAGATCTTAAATACAAATATCGTAAATGGGGACCTAAGAAAATTTTAGCCAAACTTCAAGAAATGTATTCTGCAGAAGATTGGCCATCTCCGACAAGATTGTGTACGAAATTTTTAAAGATCATCATCTCGTTACAAAGAAAAGAATTCGAAATCGGGTACCTGCAACAGCGCCTCTAGGTCATGTTATAGATCCTAACGATACTTGGGCAGTCGATCTAAAAGGTTGGTTTCTAACGGGAGATGGGCTGAAATGTGAGCCTCTGACTATCACGGATAGTGCTTCTAGATATCTGATTAAATGTGTTCATCTTCCTAGGCATTCAGCAGAATATGTATGGCCAGTTTTTGATGAAGCATTTAGAGAATACGGGCTTCCTCTTCGGGTTCGTTCCGATAACGGACCTCCTTTTGGTACCACTGGTGTTGGTAGATTGTCCAGCTTATCTATTAAGTTATAGCTCTTTGCAAATGACGTGATCGATTTTTTAGGTGCAATTATCTCACTGAATGTTCAAAAAAGAGGTTTCCAGCCCATTGTTTTCATCGAGCAGGGCATCTTCTAGCCAAAATTT
>JACDDG010000428.1 GCA_013817115.1 Parachlamydiaceae bacterium
GTTGTGATGATTGCACCTACATAGGTGGCAAACATCACAGGATTTTTAATTTGAACTTGGGGAATAAGCATGAAAAATGCATCTTTAATGGATTGCACAATCATTTTTCGGTTAAGAAACGTTTTCGGTCTAATTTTCATAATACTTCCCTTTAAAAAGTTCGCCCTTCAAGCATTAATATTTGCTCAATAATAGGTCCAAGCGATAGAGAAGCAAAAAAACTTAAAGAACCCACTGTTAAAATGACAATTAGTAATAGAAAAGCGAAAATAGTTGAATTTGTAGAAAAAGTTCCGGTTGAAAAAGGTGCGATATTTTTTTTACCCAAAGATCCGGCAATGGCAAGACTTGCATAAATCGGCACTATTCTGGATACTAACATGACAGCAGCTAGTGTTAAATTATAGTAGAGTGTGTTCGCGTCTAGGTCCATAAAGGCACTTCCATTATTGGAGGCAGCTGATGAATAAGCATATAAAATGGTCGTGATTGCATGCGGGCCTTGATTGACGCTTGCAGAAAGATCTGAAGTCGTAGCAAAGGTAATACCTGCACCAATAAGGATCAAGGCAGTTGGGGTGAGTAATGTCAAAAGGACCCATTGAATTTCTCTTTTTTCGATTTTTTTTCCTAAATATTCCGGGGTGCGTCCGACCATCAATCCCGATAAAAAAACGGTCATTAAAATATATTTTATCAGAATGCAAATTCCAATTCCGACAGCTCCAAAAACCACTCCTCCGAGCATCAGATTAAATAACGCAACGCCTCCGGCAAAAGGAGAAAGGCTTGAAAGCATAGCATTAATAGATCCATTGCCTGTGGCAGATGTTAATGTCGACCAAAGGATACTACGATCAACACCAAAACGAGTTTCTTTACCCTCAAGAAGAGGAGACGCATTAAAAATAGGATTTAAAATATGCTCTGAATAAAGGGATACAGAAAGTCCAACGATGAGAAGTACCCCCATTACCGAAAGGAGTAAATAACTGTGCTTTTTTGATTTGATCAAAAGGCCATAGGTAAAGACTGTTGCTGCGGGTATTAGAACAATTGCAAGAGTTTGAAGGAAGTTAGTGAGCCCTGTAGGGTTTTCAAAGGGATGAGCACTATTCGCACTAAAAAATCCTCCACCATTGGAACCTAGCACTTTGATGGCTACTTGTGAAGCTACCGGACCAAGAGGAATCGTTTGATGATTATTTTCGAGTGTTAACACTTCTGCGTAAGACGAAAAGGTTTGAATAACACCCTCACTTACTAAAATTAGAGCAAAAATCAACGAGAGGGGAAGCAATAGATAAACAATAGCTCGAATCAAATCAACCCAATAATTGCCTAAGCTATTTTTAGATTTTCCAGTAAATCCTCGGGTTAAAGCGAAAAACACGCCTATGCCTGTTGCAGCGCTAAGAAAATTTTGTGAGGTCAAGCCAGCCATTTGCGAGAAGTAGCTAAGAGTTGTTTCACCTGCGTAGGCTTGCCAATTAGTGTTTGTGACAAAGCTTATAGCAGTGTTTAGGCTAAGATCCCAATCTAAACCCGGAAAATTCTGAGGGTTGAGAGGGAGAAAGTGCTGGTATGAGAGAATCAAAAGAAGAAAAATTATTCCTAAAAAATTAAACAAGAGTAAGGATTTAAGGTATGTTTTCCAAGTCATTTCTTCTTTGGGATCAATGGCGGCAATTCGATAACACAATTTTTCGAGCCATTCGCAACAGGGGTGCATGAAAGTTTTTTCCCCGGTAAAAACCATAGACATATATTTCCCTAGCAATGGTGCTAGGGTCGCTAGTAAGCCGATGAAAAAGAAAAATTCCAATAACTTGAGAAGCATTATATCCCTTTTTTCGTTAAAACATATCAGGAAAAATGACTGTATAAACGAGATACAGCAACAGCAATACGCCTATAATCCCCACCAAGACAAAGTCCATAGCATCTCTCTTTAGGGAGGGGTAAAATACCTCTCCTATGGGTTATCAATAAAAAAGTTGGATACATTTACTAGATAGCATACTCTAACATTATTTACAAAATTTGTGGGTGTTCCGGTGTTCCAGCGCTGATCATTCCGATAATGCTTTTAACTTATTTTTTTCATGAAAAAATATGCAGCTTAAAACATAGCCAAAAAATTATTTTGTAGCCCATAGTTATATAAACCCATCCCCGCTAAGATTAACCGGGCAGAGATTACTAAAAAAGCTCATCTGATAAATGTATGTAAGTTTAATCGTGCCTCAAATTTTTTAAATTTTTTAAGATTTTATGCATTTTTATATTGCTTTATTATGTTAAAATCAACTTAATAAAATTAATATGAAAATTTCATCTGTAAAGAATGCAACTTCCTACATTTTATGAGAAGTTGCCAATAAAATTCAGATAAATTAAATTTTTTAAAAAATGCAACTCACTCTCTTCTCTACCTTCTTTTTCTTGCTATCGAGTTGCAATTAATAAAATAAAGCTAATATAAAAACCATAGGAGAACATATGTCAATAACTTTTAATCCGATGATCTACGGCTTTCAGCAAAAAATTTCGGAAGAATGGGAGAACTTAAAATTAAAAAAAAACGAGGACGGAACTAACAAATGGTCTGTTATCAAAACGGAAACAAATATTCACCCCTTGAAGATTAAAGCTACGCATACAGTGGAGAGATACAAGCC
>JACDDG010000429.1 GCA_013817115.1 Parachlamydiaceae bacterium
GGATTAATGAATTCGTTTTCAGACATAGTGTGACCTCTTTTGATAATGGAATCACTAAAATACTATGTTGCTACGATATACTCAAGAATTTTTTATAATGCGTTTGCCCTGGCAAAAGCGTATGTCAAACAAACAGTAAAGTCCAAAATCTTTTATAATCGGAAAGTGCATCTTAGAAGTTTTGTCGATATTTGCACTGAAGATGTTCTAAAAGGTAATATTACTTCCAAAATGATCGAACTTGTTGCTGATATGGTTGATACTACTGCTCATGAGATTGTGCATTTAAATGAAGGAGCTGACTGCAAGAGCACACACGACAAAAGATTCCATAAAGAGTTGTCTAAGCTACTCGGCAAGCTATTTGTAAGCAAAGAAACATTGGAGAAGTCTTCGTTGTCATTGCTTAAGAAAGTTTTGCCTACAAATTTGTAGCTTGACTTTACAATATAGGGAAACTACCTTAAAAAACTTTTTATAATGCGTTTGCCCTGCAATCTTGGCTTAAGCGTTGACTTTTGTCTAGCCTTTGGGTAAGATTTCCAATCATCAACAACAACACAAGGGGTCATCGTTATGAGCAGGTTCTATATGGCACTACTAATTTGTTTTGCGTGCCTAGCAAATACATGTTACTCAACAACCGAGGGTTTGAACACCATGAGCAATAAACATCCAGTTGTGACTTTCACAACAAATTTCGGCGATTTCAAAGCTGAATTATATGAAGATAAAGCGCCTGAAACTGTAGCAAACTTTCTACAATATGTAAAAGATGGTCATTTTGATCACACCATCTTTCATCGCGTAATCGATGGATTCATGGTTCAAGGAGGTGGCTTTACTCAAGATATGCAGCAAAAATCAACTCGCGCGCCTATCAAAAATGAAGCTGATAACGGATTGAAAAATACTACGGGCACTCTAGCTATGGCACGTACTTCAGATATCAACAGTGCTTCAGCTCAGTTTTTTATCAACATTGCAGACAACGGATTTTTGGATTTTAAATCAAAAAATCCTTCTGAATATGGATATGCTGTATTTGGTAAAGTTATTGAAGGTATGCCTACTGTTGAAAAAATTCGAAAAGTAAAAACTGGTTCGAAAGATGGGCATCGTGATGTGCCGGTTGAGCCTGTAGAGATTATCAAGGCAACAATCGATAAGAATTAATCGATAGTGTTTAAATCTTTGGACAGCGTTTGAGGGTGAAAGAAAACACGCTCAAACGCTGTACATTGGCCGGTTCTCTCTACAAATATCGATTTTCCAGGTAAATAGCTTCCATTATGCTATTTTTATGTCCTCGGTGTGGGGTTTCCAGGTCATGATTCCAAAAAGATATGTTGTATTCTTCCTCGCCCATAATAAACGATACTGGCATGTTAAAGGCTGGTAAAAAAGATCCTAGAAGTTGCTTCACATTGTGAGCAAAAAAGGTGAAGTATTCTTTAATAGACGGGCGTGAATTTGCGTCAGAGTCAGAACTTGCATTTATTTGCCCTCGGTTTAATTTTATTCCATTTAATTTTACACCGGTCTTTCGTTTTGCATTTTTTTCTTTTTCGTAAAACAATTTAAGTAATCTTAAAGATGTTAAAATGTTTTCTCCGTATATTTTAGCTTCTTCAGCAGTTACAGGTGCAGCTTCCGGATTTATTGCAATAGAGCGAAGCAAACTTAAATCTAATGATAGTGTCCGTGCAATTTTCATGACTTTAAGGGTGAATTGTACATCCTCTGTCGGACGAAAAGCTTTAAACCAAGTCTCTGCAAGTAATGATGTTGGTTGATAACGCCAAAGTGTCTGACCTGCAACCCACAAGTTGCAATCAAGAAGGCTTCCGGACTCTGGGATGTGGCTGATTAATCCAATGATCCCTTCAAACCGATGTCGAGTGCAGCGGGGCAAAAATCGATCGAGTAAATCAAAATTAGTTGTAGGCCAGAGTCCCTCGCCTTGTTTGATAAGTCCTATGTTAATAACTGGAAGGAAAGCTGTTGAAGACGTGTCAGGCGAGATGCGCAAGAGTTCCCAAAGGGGGTGATCTGAACAATGGTCATCAAAATGTCCTCCGGATACAGCGTTAAAAGATATAATTGAATTTTTTCCCATATCATCTATAAACTTATTAATCCACCGAGCTTGACGCAAAGCTTCATCATGATGGTTTGATGGCATATAAAATATTAATTTGGATCTTCCTTGTATGCATTTTTCAAGCATTTGCACTTCTGCGAGCGCACTTTCAGCATCTGTCGCATCTGATGCATCAATAGTTAACACCTCATTTCGGAAAGCTGGACTTAAATAGAGTGATTCCCAAAAGAGAGCTTCTATTCTGGGGAAAAGATTGTATAAAAAATCAAAGGAGCGTTCTAGTGATATTTTCAGTGGGTATGGACTTGGAGATGTGGATGGGCCTTCTAGATTTACAGCGAAATTAGGCTTTAGGAGGATTTTAATTCCGTGGTCGTTAAGTTGTCGGAAAATTGCAACCAAATTGTCAGCTGCGTTAATTTTGGTGCTTGGGGAGGATGTCACTTTGCATTTATGGTGTGAACCAATTAAAATAGAATTGTAACCACATTCTATGAGCCTCTTGCAAAAGCGTGGAATAAGTAAGTTGGCATCTTCAGCCAGCATGAAATCTGGAAGATGGATGCTTAGGC
>JACDDG010000043.1 GCA_013817115.1 Parachlamydiaceae bacterium
TTACTATGGTCAAGACAGTTGTAATGATGATTGCAAGAGTCGGTGTCCCAAACTTGCCCGGAAGAGAAATCCTTTTCGATATCATTCCATCTTGAGCTAATGCCACTCCACTTCTGGGAGCTATAAATGATGCCGCTAGATTGGTTCCTGCACTTGAAATCAACATACAGATCATCACCATCCACATTCCATAAGAACCGCCAATTTTTTCTGCTGCTAAGGCAAGAGGGACATCGCTTTCAGCTAATGCCGGCCCTAAAATGCCAACCACAATGAATTGTGTAAACAAATAAAGAACTGCTGTTATGGTGATTATTGCAAAGATAGCTAGGGGAAGATTGCGCTTAGGATTATCCATTTCCTCGGCTGCTACAGCCAAACCTTCAAATCCGGAAAATGCGAAAAAGATGAGAAGTCCCGCCGCCCCAAAAGCCGTTAAATCAGTGTCAGGTGGCACCAAAGGGTAAAAATTATCGCTCTCAATATAAAACATTCCAAAGAATAGAAACAGTGCTAGAGGTACAATTTTTCCCATCGAAAAAACGTTGCTGAGGAAGCGAATATTTCTTACACCTCTAACATTTAAAAATCCTAATCCACTGAGAAAAGTTGTAAGCAAAAATGGGCGCATTAATCCTACGCCGATTTCAGGAATGAGTTGTTCTAAAGCTGTTAAAAATCCAACCGCAATCGTTGCCCAGGCGATAATACCGACAGCCCATTTCATAATTCCAATTTCAAAACCAATAAAATCTCCAAATGCCTCTTTAGCGTAAAGGTATGCCGCTCCATTGCGTTCAAAATAACTGGCGCATTCGGCAAAACAAAATGCTATTGCTAAGACAACGATTGTCACAACCATATACATGAGAATGCTAGCGGGTCCGATTAAAGCCATTGCCTTACCAGGCAAGAGAAAAATTCCTGTCCCTAAAATACTGTTGATGCCTAGCAGAATGATGCTAGCTAGAGTAAATTTTCGAACTTTAATCTTATCCCCCAAATGATGTTATTCAAAACATCTGTAATATTTCTAAATTTAAATTAATTTTATTTTTTTCTATATATTATTTATTATAAATTATTCTGGAATTAAGGTAAATAAATTTTAGTGTATCCTTACTAAGTAGCGATTGTTTGAATAAAATAATATATAAGTGATTTGTGATTTATCTTGTTTTTGAAATAATGTTTGGACATGATGCAAAATTCCAACAGAAAAGAATGGAGTGGAGAAGATGTGATGAAGCAAACGGAAAAATCAAGTAATATTTGCATCCGTCAAATCCACAACTTGCGTTATAGATTTACTTTATGGCATAAATATATGTGTAGACGCGAAAAATAGGTGCATGATGTAAGATTAAATAATTTCTGTATGGGGGATTTTGTGGGATATAGTACTGGGTAGGTTGAAAACATTGCACCCCTCTTCAGAGCCTATTCAGAAATTATTTTTCTTTTCGATTTCTTGATTGCATTTTTCCCATGTAGTGTATAAAATTCACGTAAGAGTTTAAACAATTGAATAAAAGGTTTAACAATGCACGACTCAACAACAATTACAAGTTATAATTTGAATTCTTCAAATGGGGCTCCCTACGAGCCATTATATCGCTCCGAATTATCTCAGTTAGAAACTCAGCTTAAGGTGGTAGAGGATGAAGTTATTTCAGGAATATTTAAATCTTTAATTGAAACTTTAAATATTTTCACTTTACACATTGAACATCCGAGCTTAAGAGAAAAGCCAGAGATCGGTTTTCGTTATCTCGAGCTAGCAAACAAAATACCGAAGAAAGATTCATCATTACAAAAATTACTTCAAAACGTGCATAAAATCTTTATGCGCTATAAAGTTTATGAAAATGCTAACCCAAAGAAAAATGTGTTAATTTCGTGCTCAAAAGGTTCAGTATTAAGTAACAAAATTATTTTAAAATTGAGTTATCCCTATTTTGAAGAAAAAATTAAATCTTGCACAAAATTAAGAAATGATGACAAAGTTAAGTGTGAAATTAAATTTGACGAAATTAATTCCCTTGAAGCGCTAGAGCAATTCTGTGTACTTACTTATAATCCTGAGAAATTTGAGCATATAAAAGATATAGTGGGGAAGGAAACACTTTTTGAGCTTTTTTATTTGTCAAAAAAAATTTCACATGCTTCTCTAGGAGTTAAAATTATAAAAACCCTCGTTATGGGTTCAAGGCTAAAAAACTCAGAAGACCTGGGAATTCTTCTAGATTTAGACGAAGACGATAAATTACGCTGGATTGGTTTTTCAGGGTTTTTAAAACGGAACAAAATTTCTTTCATGGAATCCAATAATCAAGAAATTGCCTTAAATGTAAAGCAAGTCGAATTATTAGCAAAAAATAACGCTCTTTCCACGCTAATGCAAGCTTATACAACTGGACTTTATGTCGAATGTGTTGATGATATAGCAAAACTCTTGAATTGTCATGTTAGAATGAAAGTGGATATTCGTAAAAAAATTACGACTTTGATTTTCCCAGGATTTCAATACTCTGGTGAAAGAGAATATGAAACGCTTGCAAATCTTTTTCCTAACATTAGCAATATAATTGTCCGTAGTAAGAAAGGCCCCAATGAGAAACCACCAGGCTGCTTTCCAAGCTTGGAGCTGTGTTCATGGATTAGAGACAAGGAAAGAGACTTTACGCCCTCTGGATTTATGGCGGAAGTGAACTATCGAGAGGTTTGGCTTAGAAGCGAATCTAGGATAAATTTTGAACGTGATATTTCACCCTACCGCTTCAATAAATCCTTTTCGTGGAAAATTGAAAAAGATGGATGTATATCGGATCTATTTTGTCAGGTTCTTCAATACACCCCCCTCATGGCGATGTATTAAGGCAAGTGGCCTTTGTGCGATAAAATCTTGAAGTTACTCTTCATGTTTATCGCACAAATCTTGTAAAGCATAGTACTGATATTTGCGGGGATGCTTGGAAAAGTTTTCCTATTGCCTTCAATTTGGTAGATTCGTAATGATGCAAAGAGTGGTTTCTTGCGATTTTCATCAAACTTGTGAAAGGTCATCCACAAAGGTTTAGCTAGGGCAATCTAAAATTATGTCTGCACGATGCATTTCACATTACAAAATCACCTCAAAGATCACTAAGGATCTTTCACGTATTGAAGCCGTCAAAGAGCGTCTTGCAAAAAATCCATTAAATCCTGCAAATATCGCTTATTTCCAAGAATCCAATAGATTCCTCTCAACGTACTATTCGACGATGTTAGAAGGGAATTTGCTTGAGTCAGAGCAAATGATTGCAATTTTAAAAAATGAAGAACATTTTAAGGGTTATGAACATGACGAACTAGAGGTAAAAGGGTATTATGCGGCGTTACTGCAAATTGATGAATGGGTAAAAAAAGGTGAACTTATCAATGAAAAGAAAATCCTGTGGTTGCATGCATTACTTATGGAAAATGAGATGCATCTACTTAAACCTAATACCTATCGGCCAAGTCAAAACTTAGTCTACAATGGGCGCACAAATTCGGTTGCATATGTACCACCTACAGCTAAAGAAGTGCCTACTTTAATTAAAGCTCTTATTGGATGGATCCATGAAGCTAATGACATTTGTTGCCCAATTGTAGCAGGAATTGCTCACTTTCAATTGATTTCTATTCATCCTTTTTGCCTTGGAAATGGTCGAGTCGCAAGACTGGTAGCCACTTATATTCTACGCCAAGGGAAATACGATTTGGAGGGCATGGGTTCAATGGAAGAATTCTACGCAACCAACTTAAATGCCTATTTCGAGGCAATCAGCATGAGTCCTATTCATAATTACTTTTTTGGGCGTAGCGAAGCTGATATCACTCCATGGGTTCAATATTTCATTGAAGGATTAGCAAATTCTTTGGAAAAAGTTCTTAAACAATTTGAAATTGTTAATCGTGATGGACTCTCCTCTGAGATCGCCTTAATACGTAAATTAGATTCAAAGCAACTTCAAGCTTTAACCTTTTTTCGTGAATTTACAACAATTCAGGCAAATCAGATTACTTAAAAGTATGAACTGGTTCTTCCCCAAGCATACGTGAAATTTCATAATGACGAGTGGCTTCATCCAAGATTTGGATCTCTGTAGACGTGCGTCCATTTTTCTCAGATTTAGAAATTTGAAGATGTAAAGTTGCATACTTAGCCACCTGTGGGAAGTGAGTAATGCAAAAAACTTGATGATTTTTACTGATTTCTCGTAACTTTTCCCCAAGAAGACTAGCGGTTTTTCCACCCACCCCTTCATCGATTTCATCAAAAATCAAAGTCGGAATTTCCTGTTTACCTGCAAGCACAACATGTAAAGCCAACAATATCCGCGAGATTTCCCCTCCGCTAGCACAGTCCTTGATAGGAATACGTCTTTCACCGACATTGGGAAGGAGGAAAAACTCCACGACATCATCTCCGATGGCAGAACGCTTTTGCGAGCTTACCTCAACTTGGAACTCAACTTTTGGCATGTTCAAAGAAACCAATTGGCGAACCATTTCAAGTCCAAAAGCCTTGGCCGCAGCCTGCCTTTTAGACGTCAACTGCGAAGCTAATTTTTGATTCGTTTCTGCAACGTTGATCAACTCCAACTTGAAATTTTCGATGTTAGTATCTCCATTTTCCAATTCAACAATCCTTTCAATCAGCTTTTTCTGATATTCTTGAATTTCCGAAATGGAAGATCCATATTTTCTCTTTAATAGAGCTATAAGCGTTAGGCGTTCATTGAGCTGGTGACAACGCGAAGGGTTACATACAATTCTACTGTGATATGTAGATAATGTGTAGACGATCTCTTTAATTTCGACAGTGGCGCCATTGAATGCCTCCAGTGCTGGAGCAAGAGTGGGGTCTAATCGAACTAAACCTTCAAAACCTCTTTTATGTCTATTTAGAAGCTGCATTACAGAAATTTTTTCACCGTCAAGAGCCCTTAATATGTCACCACTTTTATTAGAAAGCTCTTCGCTATTCATTAAAAGAGAGTATTCAGCGAAGATTTCTTCATCCTCGCCCTCTTTTAAGGAGGCTTCTTGTAATTCTTCGAGTTCGCGTAAACATCCTTCAATCTCCCTTAGCCGTTGAGATTCACCTTCAATAAGAGCTTTAAGCTTGCGTTGCAACTCGATTTCAAGCTCCCATGATCGTGCAAATGTCGCCACGTCATCCGCTAATACACCATAAAGATCGACAATTTCACGATGGGCTTCAAGAGAAAGCAAATGGCGACTTGCGTGTTGACTGACAATGTCTAAAAGATAAGCTCCGACAGATTTTAGGAAAGAAAGTTGTACAAGTTGTTGATTAATAAAAGCACGGCTTTTGCCATTGTGGGATATTTCACGGCGAATAATTAATCCTGAATCATCTTCATACGAAATTCCGGCATCATCAAGAAGCTTTTGAAGGGAGCCTTCGATAACTTTTTCAAAATAAGCTTCTACCGCTCCTTTGTCTTTGCCCTTACGAATGACGTTACTATCTGCACGAGAACCCATAATTAAGCTAAGAGCATGTAAGATGGCAGATTTTCCCGCACCGGTTTCTCCGGTGATGACGTTTAGTCCTGCTTCAAAAAAGATCTCAACGGATTCTATGAGGACAATATTAATAATGCGTAATTCTCTTAACATATATTTATTCTCTCGGCTCGATGACCCAGTCAAGGGTGGTTAAAACGATAGATGATTAATTTATCTCGTATAGCGTCATTTGGTTTATCGCTGCGATCATTCGGTTTTGCTATTCAAAATTTATACAGATGGCCTTGTCTCTCTCAACAACTATACCTCGGAAACCATTGTAAGAAAGGATTTCTTGCTTACTTGAATGCAATAATTTAGGCATAAATGCAATAAATATTAAAACCATAGCACAATTGTCGATACAGCCAAATAGGTGAAGGTACGTAATCTCATATTAAAGGATGGAGTTAGTCGTTTTAAAATGCATTTTTCCTACATTACACAATGCTTGGGCGCCATGTTTTTTTACAAAATCTCTTCCGGCTTCAATTGTTGCTTTTGAAGCTCCTTTAGGCAATCTAAGTGAATATTCTTTTCCTAGTTGCTCAAGCCCTAAGAGAAATGTTTCACGGGCTAATATTGATGCTGCCGCCACCACAACATCTTCTTCTGCGCGATGACGTTGCAGTAGATTTAAATCGAGACCTTTACGCTTTAATGCAGTTAAAACGACGCGTTCATTAGCAAACTGGTCTACAGTGACATTGCGGCATTTTGTTTGAGCAACAAGTTGCTCGATTACAGTCGCATGTCCCCATGCCAGCATTGTATTCAAGTTTTTAAACTGTGCATAGAGTTCATTATATTTAAACGGATTAATTTTGACGATGTGATGATCACAAGTTGCACGGATAGATTTAGCGAGCTTTAAAATGTTTGCATCATTGATTGTTTTGGAATCCTTGACCCCCAATGCTTGCAACCTGGCGATACCAGCGCTATCTGCATAAACTCCGGCAATGCATAAAGGACCAAAAAAATCCCCTTTACCTGATTCGTCAATACCGATATGAGGAATTTCACTGACTTCATCTGCCGTAGTTGTCTGCAATTTTTTGGTTGCAGCTTTGAGATTTGGATAGCTGAAACTAAAGTTTTCTAATAGGGGTTCAAGGTAAAATTCGATGAATTCACCCATACCCTTTCCTTGAACCATGAGTTTGCCAGAACTGTAGAGAGTGCAAGTTATTCCGGACTTCTTAGCAAGAAAGAGGGTGTACTGGGGCGTGGGGATGGTTAAGGAAAATCCCTGTGATTGCAAATCCTCTATCATGCGGGTTGCAAGTTTAAGATCGATGATTTTAATAAAATTACTCGGCGTTGACATTCGGTTCCTTTTTGGGCGTTCGGATCATGTGCTCTGATTATAAAGAGATTGGTAGAAGAGAAAAAGCAAAAAGTGCATTTTGGTTTATTGGGTCATCATGCATAATGAAAAAAGATCGAGACCCAAATCCTGAGGTTTTGAATTTTTTAAATTATAGAACTATGAAAGAAGAAATGAAAAATATTGGCGAAATTTTTAAGCAACGCCGTAAAGAGCTCAACTTATCCCTAAAAGAAGTTGAAAATGCTACCTCTATCCGCATGAGCTATCTACAATCAATCGAAGATGGCGAGGTGCAGAAACTCATCTCTCCTGTGTATGCTCAAGGCTTCCTCCGTCAATATGCTCTCTTTATCGGCATTGACGGTGATAAAATTATAAAAGAAAATCCCCAGATATTTAGCCGGGCGATTCCACAAGAATTTTCCTACGGCATTGGTACGCTTGAAGTACGCGGCAACCCTGGAGCAGGAGTCAAGTGGTTTCCAAACGCAATTTGGGTATTTATCACAATGGGAATTCTGGTTTTGGCTTGGTTCGCAGCCAAATACGCCGAGGTTATATAAAGGGTGGAACTCCCTTCGTCTTTTTTGCAATCGATCCATAGAAGGGTTGATTCGCCATTTCAATAAGGGTCGTGATTCACAGCCCCTCATTGAAGAGGCGAATCAGCTTTTCTCAATAGGACGACCACCCCCTTTAAAATCGCCGAATGGACTTGATTCTTTCTATGTGCTCCAGCGGAATTTCCTTAATAAAACGACTTGGACGCTGAGATTTCATCGTTCCCCAAACAAAGCGCTCCATCACATGACTGATGTAAAGACGTTCCTGGGCTCTAGTCATGCCTACGTAACATAAGCGTCTCTCTTCTTCCAACTCTTTGTGGCTTTCTCGTGAGCGAGAGTGAGGGAAAATCTCTTCCTCTAATCCAACCAAAAAAACCGTATCGTATTCGAGGCCCTTAACATTGTGAATAGTCATTAAATGTACACGCTCTCTGTTGCTGTCAGCTTCATCTAAAGAGGATTTTAAAGAGAGCTCTTCAAGAAAAGCGGCTAAGGAAGGATCGGAAACAGTGGCTTGCCATTCAGCTGCTTTAGCAACAAGTGAGGCTAAGTTGTCTTTTCTATCTTCATAAGTTTCAGCTTCTTCACGCAAATGAGTGAAATAATCACTTAAATGAATTGCCTCTTCAACTAGTTTTTGTAATGGGCAATCAGGTTCCATTTCTCTTAAAGTCCGTACCATTTCAATGTAAGACCCTAGTCCTTCTTTTTGTTTTAAAGAAAGTTTAATTGGCGGTGTTTTATCAAGTAACTTTTCACAGTACTCAAAAATGGAAGTTTTTGTCGATGAAGCCCCAAGGCGGATTTTATCAAGCGTCGCAGGACCAATTCCGCGTTTAGGGAGATTAATGCTTCTCGAAAAAGCAATGTAATCACTATTCGATTGAACCATTTTTAACATGGATAAAACATCTTTAATTTCACGTCTTTGATAGAAGGAGACTCCACCCATGATGACATAGGGAATATGCTTCAAATAAAACGCATCTTCAAACGCTCTTGATAGAGCGTGAGTGCGATATAGAACAGTCATGCGACTCCAGGGTACTCCCAGATTATCATGAGCAGATCTCAGCTGACGCGCTACAAATTCCGCTTCATCGTATGCAGTGTTAGCGGTAAATAGCTTAATTTTATCCCCTTCACCACGCCCGGTCCACAAATTCTTTTCGTAGCGAATTTGATTGTAACTGATCAGAGCGTTAGCAGCGTCCAGGATATTGCTTCGGCTACGATAATTTTGTTCAAGGCGTACTACTTTGGCTTGAGGGTAATCTTTCTCAAAATTCATAATGTTTTGGATATTAGCCCCACGCCAAGAGTATATGGATTGATCAGGATCACCAACTACACACAAGTGGGGTTCTTTGCCTAAGAGGTACTTGACAAGTTCGTATTGAGCATTATTGGTATCTTGATACTCATCAATGAGAAGAAACATCCAACGGTGCTGGTAATATTCTCTGATGGCTGGAAAATCTTTTAAAATTTTAACCGGTAAATAGAGAAGATCATCGAAATCTACAGCGTGATATTCTTTCAACTTTTCTTGGTAAAGTTCGTAGACCTTAGAGCAGTAGAGGTTATCGTCATAGTCAGGCTCTTCAAGATTGTTTTTAGCAGTGGAAATATAACCCCTAACTATTTTGAGTTGTGCCTTTGCTTCAGCTGCCGTACAACCAATGGTTTCAAGGCATGCAGAAATGAGCTTATTTGAATCTTCTTCATCATAAATTGCAAAGTTGCGACGATAGCCTAAAACTTGTATAGACTCTCTTAACATTCGAACCCCTAAGCTATGAAAAGTTGAGATCAAGACATCACTTTGCGTAAGTTTTTGCACACGTTCCCGCATCTCCTGAGCAGCTTTATTTGTAAAAGTTAAGCCTAAAATTTTAGAAGCTGGCACCCCTTGCATCAAGAGATAGATAATGCGAAAAGTTACGACTCGAGTTTTTCCTGAACCTGCTCCAGCAAGCACTAAGAGAGGGCCTTCAATAGTCTTGACGGCTTCTTGTTGCTCAGAATTGAGCTGGTTTAAAAATTCCATATTCCTCGTTTGTGGGGCGGACTGCGCCGGGTTTGTCATTCGTATTAAAAAGTTTTCAGAGTTTTAATGCAGGGGAGAGAATAGGATTAAACCAATTTTAACTTTGAGAATGACGGTGTAGTTGATTAATTGTAACCTAGGATATGGGGAAATGTCAATCATCCAAGTTGCAAATTTAGAGAGAGAAAAGGGCTAATTATTGAAACTCATATGTTGTTTTCTCGCGCCCGGTAGGGGCGCGAGAATGCCGCAAACTCCCGCAAATTCCATGGTGAGCTCTTGACATAAAATTCAAACCACATAAGGAATAATCTTATAAGGCACTTTTTCACAGTAAGTATCCCAATCCCTGCCATATTTATTGGCACAGCGTTGGTCATCCCGAAAAGCCCTTTCCATCAGTAAGCAAGTTAAAAATGTCACATAGAAATAAGGTGAAAAATTGACAAATAAAGCAGGCACAGTCCAGAAAAAAGCTCCCAAAATTTCGGGAATGTAATGGAAATGGCGACTTAGGCCCCACCAACCAGACGTCAACTGCAAGTTTGTTTTGGATTCTCCAGTAGATGTCACATAGTGAGCAATAGTAGTGTTTGGTTTTTTGCCCCAAATTGTGCAGTTGCCATTTGTGGCACGCACGAGCTGACGCTGTCTATCAGCGTAGTAATTAATTAAAATGCATGGTGTTCCTAAGGTCATGATCGCTATGGCAAGAGGTAAGCCTAAATGGTTTGGATGCCTGACAAGATACAGTGTCGATGATGTATAAATTCCAGGCACCCACACAAGGCATCCCCAGCAGATATAATATCCGGCGCGGTCATGCATAATGTCTAGGGATCTTAAATATCCAGTTTCCCAAACAAAAAATTTGGCAATGTAGATTAGCTGCAAAGCAACTGCAACGATCATCGAATCACTAATGCCATATAACTCGTTTTGTTTAGCTGCAAAAGAAATTAGAATCAACGGCCAACTCATCATGCCAAAGCGACAGTTAGTGAATCGCTTTAAATCTAATCCTAATACCTTCGGGTAAAGTTCTGTTCCCCAATAATAATCAAAAATAAAGTTACCGCTTATTCCAGAGTCAGTTGACGAGGGGGAAAAGCGACCTTTTAAATAAAGAAATAAACAAAAAAGGAGACTGAAAACGTTTAAGGCCCCTAAAATACCTCCAAAGTTATCATAAATGATTGTCGGAGAAAACCAGTGCCACTGAAAACTTCCTAAACAAAACAAAGCTACTGTTAGTACAAATGACTGAATTCCATTGGCCTTGTATAAAGGAACATTTCCATTGGGTGTAATTGGACCTTCCTCAATATTTGCAGGGAGGGTTTGTAAAAAGAGTACTTGGATAGCTGCAAAAGTTCCAATAATCGTCCAAGCGATTGGCGTCCCAAAAAAAACTGGACCCCAAATTTCATAGATTGTAATTAACAAACCTTTTTTGAGAAAAAGGTTTCCTAGTTTTTCAAAAGAGCCATCTAGCATAGTATTCGTATACCAG
>JACDDG010000044.1 GCA_013817115.1 Parachlamydiaceae bacterium
GGATTTTACTTCATATGTTGCCTGTCAGGAATCTGTGGATACTGCTTACCGCGATCAAGATGAATGGACGAGGAAATCGATTCTTAATTTAGCAAGAATTGGTAAATTTTCTTCTGATCGATCAATCCACGAGTATGCATCTAAAATCTGGGGAATTGAATAATTAAAGTACCCCGTTGGAACCTTTGTAATTTGAAGTCTTTGAGAGGCATCAGCTATACCGAAGAGCGTTTAAATTTTGGTTTTTGGCAAAGAGAAAGCTCCCGCGATTAAGTGATCAAAAACGACCCCATATTATAATATTGGATCGTTTTTGATCGCTTAATCCCGGGGCTTTCTCAAGCCAAAAATCCAAAATTGAACGCTCTTCGGTATAAAATAAAAAAACCCAAGGAGAAGCTCATCCCCCTTGAGTTAGACTGATAGTTGATGCGAGATCAATCTATCAAGTATTATGTAATATACTATTATGTAATTATTATTATGTCGCAATCTATAATTAAGATTCCAACCTATTAAAATTTATCGACCTATTAAGTTTTAATATTATTAATACGACCAAAATTTTTATTAAAGACTGGTCAACACGTTCACACCATGTTGACCCTGTCTAATTCACCAAAACAAAAAACTTTAACAAAAAACAAGACAAAAATTTTTACGCGTCAAACAAATGTTGTTTAAACGTCTATTATTGCTAATTACTATCTCTTCACTTTTTCTTCTGACTTCCAGTCTTTAACTACTGATATTCGCCAAAAGTGATTGAGGCATTTGCGTTATATTAGTAGAATACATGTTCACACATTTGATGTCAACACACTGACTCGCTTTATTTTCACTTTTTTAAAAATCGCGTTCAGAGTTGTATTTTAGGGGTGTTTTTTTTCTTAGAAAAAAGTACAGTCAGAGGATTAGTTGAAAATATCTGGCTAATTATGGGTGTTATTTTTGATGCACATGTTTTTTTGTAGCAAAAGTAAACTGGGAGCATTTTTTTTGTTGATCCAACGATGATGGCAGCAATTCCAATCAAATCGCGAAAAGGATGCTGTCATTTCGAGAATAGCCGTTTCTTCCAAAGCTCCTTCAGGATGCCCTGGATAGCATGTGATGCTGATTAGGCCTCCAGGGGCGATTAGTTCGGCTGCAGCTTGGACGCTATGCAACGTAGTATTAACGGCTGTTGTAAGCCCTTTGTCGCCTCCCGGAAGGTATCCAAGATTGTAGACAATTAGTTTAACAGGTTCTAATTGAAATCGATCTGAACAGGTTAGAGCTCTGTTTATAGGCCCTTTAAAATCGCTATGGCATTCATTAATGTAAGTCACTTGCGATAATAGATTTGCCGCAAGTTTGCTTTGCACTAAATTTTGCGTAGTCTTTAAAGCATCCTCTTGGATGTCAAATGCAAAAATTTTTCCTCCCTCAAGGGAAAGAACAAGTTCACAAAGTTTTAAGGTGTCATGGCCGTTGCCACAGGTTGCATCTATGGCGCAGTCGCCCAATTGAAGCTGCTGTTCCCAATAGCAATGGGCAAGTTTAAGATGAGATTGAAAAGCTAAAAGACTATTCATCGATAATAATTGTATTATTACTGCTGTCGTTAGGCTGAAAACTGGCTGAAAGATGGAAGTGGTGTTTGTAGCCCAAGAAAGATGTGAAAAGCTCTCTTAACTCATCACTAATGCGATCGAGCAATGCACTTTGCTGGTTTTCCTCTATAGCGGGTAAATCGACTGTAACAGAAATTTTATTTTTCTTGAGTTGCAGCTGAAAAGGAATGTCTTTACCAGGAAATAAATCTTCCAAATATGTTTTTACGTAACTATGGATAAGTGCGCTATCTACAGATACAGGCTGCCCTTGAACTTTTATGTGAAAATAATGACGACGCATTCCCAGTATAATATTAAGCGCTGTAACGAGTCCGATAGCAAGCATACTAACGCCAAAAAGGAAAATCAAAGCAGGTTGTTGTAAGATAAGGTCAATGGCTAATGTTTGCATTCCGGTTGACAACGGAAGAATAATTCCAATAATGCCAAAAAGAATAAAAAAAATCGCGATGCAGAACGTGATGAGGGAGTAAAGGAAATGAGTCATCGCCACCTTTTCAACTTTTAGAAGTTAAGTTTAAAAAAATACACAATTGGGCCACTTGAAAGCTCACTGGGCGCACTATGTCAATTATACTTTTATATGCACTGGGGCTTTAGCAGCAGTCAAATAGTCCATTTTAATTAAACTTAATTAGTTAAAATTCGTCGTTATAGTCGCCACTATTACGTGCTTCTGGAGGCATCGAAAGAGGGGGAACGCCTGACAAAGGAGCTAGCGCCTTCTTCATTTGTTCAAAAGGGATTACATTTTTAAAGATAACATGCACAGAAGAAACATGCAAGCCTGTCAATTTCGTAATCTCTTCGCTAACTTTAACTTGGATTTCTTCAGCTTTATCCGGAATAGGAATTCCATAACAGATATTGACCTCAATCTTGATGTCCACTGATTGACGTTTGCTATCCTGTTCAGCGCTGATGCCTTTTATGCTTTCAGGTCCACTGCGGCCAAGGATATTGTCAATGAAATTACCTTCTAGAAGGCTGATATACTCAATATTAGATAAACATTGGAGGATGATACCTTGGAAAACTTTATTCTCGATGTCACGACTAAAAGTCGTTTCCGGAATCTCGAATTCTTTGGTGTCGATTTTTTTTGGTTCGTTTCTGCTCTTGTCGTTCATGGCTAATCATGCTCCTATGAATTTTTACAAAAATCCCGATGAAGCAAAGCTTCATCGGGACAGACAAAGAGAAAGGACAATTTTTACCAGCTTGCTTTCGTGATGCCTGGGATTAACCCTTGGTTGGCCATTTCACGGAAACAAAGGCGAGATAGCTTAAACTTTCTTAAATAGCCACGAGCACGTCCAGTAAGTCCACAGCGATTGCGCACGCGGATGATACTTGAATCACGAGGCATTTTATTTAAGGCTACGCGTGCTAATGCACGTTCTTCTTCGGTAATGCTTAGGTCGGCGCTGCGGCTCTTAAGTCCTTGCCGTTTATCCCACTTCGCGTTCACGATTCTTATGCGGCGCTTATTTTTCTCAATAGATGACTTCTTGGCCATACTTCTATCCTATTTTTTGCGGGCAGGCCCTTTTTGGCGCTGTTTGCGGTTGGGATCTTTTTTATTGATAACGTAAAGGCGGCCTCGTCTTCTGACGAGAAGGTCACCCTTTGATGGGTCAGCTTTTACTGATGCTTTAACTTTCATATCGCTTCCTAACTTCTTTGCAAACTGTTGTTTGGATGAATAATCTCTATTTATAGCGTATCGCTAATTTTTCAGCAAGCTTAAGTTTGTGTTTTTTTAAGAAAGTTGGTGAACATCTTAAATTTTAGCTCCTGGAGTTCTGTAGAGTCATTAGGGGCTGTAAACTCGTATGGTTCAAATTAAGGTAAAAGACCGATATTAAGCTATCTTGAAAGTCTGGGCTGGGCTTATAGTCAATAGTGCTTTCTCTAGAAAAGTGAAACTTTATTTCAACGCGTTTTGATCCAAGAAAGATTTTTGTCTAAATAGACGATAGGTAGAAGGAAGGCCGGATCATAAGGAAGAGTATACCGAAGTGCGTCCAAATTTTGGTGGCGATTCTAGAGTTTTTGACTCATTTTGCCTGCGTTACTTGCTTTTAAGGTTTCAAAATTCATTACCAATGTTTAAAAATACCCTCCATATTATCACCTAAGTCGGGCTAATAATTTAATAAATAAAAATAAAATATTGTCTTATAGTTGAAATAAATATATATTTGTGCTAAAATTAAATGGAGAATTCGTAAAAGAGTTTTCAGAAAGTCGAGAAACGTAAATAGGAGAGCAAATGCAACTTGTTAACCATCAGACTATTAATAATGGAAATAAAGATTTTGATGATAAAAAGTTGACCACTTATTCTTTAATATATAGTTTTTCTGAATTGCCCATTGAGCTGATTGAAAAGGTGATTGAAAATTTAACCTTGGATTGCTTAGCTCAAACTATGGTTGTCAATAAAAAATTTAAAGCTTTTAGTGAGAAGTCTTCACTAGCTCTTTTATTTATTTCCGATGTTCAAAAGACTACGCATTCCGTTTACCAATCATGTCTTTCAGGTTTGAATAAGCTAGCATTTCCAAAACAATTTAAAAATATAAATGCTATTTTTGACGCATATAAAACAATTTCTGCTCAGGGTAGAGTTGGACCATTCATGTGTATAAATCAAAATATTGAAAATTTTGATAAAATCTTAGAAATTCTGCGAACGGCCAACTCTTACATGAAAGGTAACAATAAGTGGATGGAAATAGAAAGTGACAAATCCGTGAAACCTTATAAATTACTCGCAGAATACAATGAATTTAGGGGTGAAAGTTTATACCTAATGGACAACCAGGGAAATTTAAGAGTCTATGAAACTTACAGCCGTTTATTAGATGAAAAGCCCATTTTTTCAAAATTACGACGGTCTTCTTGCAAAAGGGAAACGCAAAATAAATCTTTTGTATATACCTCAAAAAAATGTGAGATCGAATGTCTTTTAAAAATTATTGACAAGCTTCCAAATCTTTGATCTTTTTCTTGATCCTTGCCATGTATACCGAAGAGCGTTCAAATTTAGTTTTTTGGCAAAGAGAAAGCTCCCTTGATTAAGCGATCCAAAATGATCCCATATTATAATATTGGGTCATTTATGAATCGCTTAATCCCGGGCCTTTCTCCAAGCTAAAAAATCCAAAATTTGAACGCTCTTCGGTATATCTATAACCCGACTTCATTGATTGTAGTGTCAATTTTAGAGGCCCTCTACTGAGTCGCATGCAATTTTTAAGAATGTCGTTAATTCTTAAAAAGTAAGTGACACAGGGGGAGGCTGTTGATCGCTGAATGCAAATTAATTGATCGTTTCCAATTTCTACCAATTCTCTCCTTCCGTTTTAAACTAAATTCCATTTAGTTAATGTTATTTTCATTAATTTAACTTTTGGTTCATCAGTTTTAGTGTATTGTTTTAATTACGCTGGCATTATAATAAGAATTATAGGGTTAGGTTATTTATTGCAGAATAGTTAGCATTTAGGCGGCTTTATGAATATAAATACTGGAATTAAATCAGATTATCGTGATCCTAATATCGTCGTTAATAAAGAAGATAAAAAATCTGAAGTTAGTTCAGGGGTTATAAAGCAAGGGATAACTCTGGAATTATGTCCAATTGACAAAGATATAGCAATAAAATCTGTGAAAACTCAAATAGCAATTCATAAAGTTAAAACTGATACAAACAATAAACTAGCGGGCATTCATATTGTTGTTTATAGTGAGATTTTTAAATCACTTTTACCAAAAGGATTTCTCGATGTTATTAAGCAGGGTAAATCCGGAACCCCTGAACTTTGGAGTAAAGATCAAGATTTTGATAGTAAAATAATTGATAATCTTATCTTGGCTTTTAAAGAAAAAAGGATTATTAGTATTGTAAGTGCTGAGGGTGCAGAATTTAAACGAATACAATACAAGAGTGAGTTAGGAGAAATATTACATAAAAAAACTCTCGATATAACCAAATCTGAAATTATTGATTTGGCATTTCAGCATAATTGTTCTGAATTAGATGAAAAAGATCAAAATAATCTTGAAAAATTAATTATTAAATATGTTGACTTTATCGGCGTTAGTCAAAGAAATTTTTTAAAAATCTTGAAGAAAAGTAGTAAAACAACGAATTTATCTGATAACTCACCAGAAAGTAGGATGATAAAAAATTTTTTGAATGAAATCACGGAACAAATGCGAATTAATATTGAAGATTGCATTGCAGAAGGGGAGTCGAAAAGAATAGCGCATCATGAGGATCCGATAGGAGAAAACACAATCGTAATTACGACAACTTCCTCTGGTGGAGCACATCGCTCTATCGCAAATGTTATTGATCAAAGTCTTACTGATAGAGAAATCCCTCATGTTGTGCTTAATGAAAGTAATTTAGTCGAGGAAGACAATCTAAAAAAATTCGTTGGAATTTCTAGAAATGATGTTTTTAATAAGATATCTCAACAATGCAGTCAGATGGATTACGGGAAAAAGCTGAAACAGCTTGATGATTATTTAAATCAATACGATCCTGATAATTATATGGATGAACTGAGAAAATCAGTTGGGAATTCAAAATTTATTGTGTCTACTTCTCACCATCCTGAAAATGTACGTCTTGTCGCTGAAAAATCCAAACGTATTTGTTTTCAAGTTTGTGATTTTGGAGAATTACCCGACAAGCTAGAGAGTTTAGCCAGAACAATATCTAAATTTAATTTAAAAGGAATAACTTTTTTCACTCCTTCCAAGCATAGCAAATTAAATGTGACTCCTTCCAAGTATAGAAAATCAAATATTAATGAAGGTCTGCTGCCTTTAGCGGCGCCAGGAAAGGGTCAAAAAGATCGCAAGGAATCATCGGTAGAAATCAAAACAAACAGTACAATAAATGACAAATATGAAAAAAGATTAGCCAATTATCAAAAATTTACTCAAATTCAAAGATATCCAGTTCACAGCGCATTTTTAAAAGAAGATGAGGAGTTTATAATTGAAACCAAAGCTCAATTGGGTATCCGACAAGATGCAAAATTATGGATTTTGACGATGGGAAGTCAAGGTGTCGGTGGAGTCCTTAAAAATTATATAACAGCAATAATTGAAGGGAAGCTTTTAGATATCAAGCAAGAAGGTAATAATGAAAAATTAGATGTCGCTGTCCTTTGTGGAACCAATGAGTCCTTGGTTAGCCAATTGCAAGTTTACTGCAATCAAAAAATTGATGAGGTTTGTAAGGGCGAAGAAGATCTTTCGTCTGCCATTAAACTCCAAGAATTGTTAGTCTTTACACCTTTAAAAAAACTTGAATTGCCTCAAGTTGCTGCATTAGGCAAATCTTGTTCCGCATTTTTGAGTAAACCTGGTGGTGGAACTACTGCAGAAGCATTGATGGGTGGTCTTCCCATGTTGATCCATAGAGAAAAAAAACATCATTGGGAATTTGGTAACATCAAAACATTAATAGAGAATGGAGCTACAGAGGTCACTTCTGTAGAAAATTTCTATCAACTGGCTAAAAATGTAACTCCGGTAATAACTCCCGATTTGTTAGGGGAGGAAGATGCTGTAGATTATGCTATACATGCTCTTTGGCAACTTGAAATGGAAAGGCCAAAAGAAAGTGCTGACAAAAAATAAAAAGGGAATTGTAAATTGATTTCCTGCGAACACCAGGGTATATTCATAGTGAATTTGCCTCCTTCTTCGCAACCTATACTTTTAATTGCCTTAATCCTCTCATTTGCGAGTTTTTTCAGTTGCATTTCGGATTGCGATTGGTGTACACTGATCATAACGTATATATATCAACCATTTAAGTAAGGGATACCGCCGTGAAACGCACATATCAAGGAAGCAAACGGTGCCGCAAGTCTGTTCATGGCTTTCGAAAAAGAATGTCAACAGCCAATGGCCGCAAAATTATCAATAATCGACGTCGCCAAGGTCGCAAGCAACTCACGCGAGTGTGATACATACTGGTGTGTATAGCTTTCCAAAGAAATTGCGCCTCCGATTGCGCAAGGACTTCTTGCGAATGTCATCGGGCAATAAGCGCTATAATGGCGCTTTTTTTGCGATCGATGCCCGCAAAAATGGCTTGGAAGTAACTCGTATTGGAATAACCGTCACTAGGCGCTTTGGCGATGCGCACCGTCGTAATCGTTTTAAGCGCCTTGTACGCGAAGCTTTTCGGCTTTGTCAGCAAGACCTCATAAAAGGGGTCGATCTCAATATCCGTCCTTATCCACGCAATTTTCAGCTAACTATGCAGCAAGTGCAAGCTGAGCTTCTCCGTTTTTTTAAATGATGAACAAACCACAGCAACTTGCCGTAGAAACTGTAGAAGGGCGAGTTCTTGTTTTAGCCGGAGCTGGCTGTGGTAAAACGCGTGTTTTAACCCACAGAATGGCGCACTTAATCGGCAATCTCGGGGTTTCTCCACAATCTATTTTAGGGCTAACTTTTACAAATAAAGCTGCCGTGGAAATGCGCCATCGCATGTCAGGGTTGCTTGACGAAAAGCTTGCAGGAGAAGTAACCTTAGCAACTTTTCATAGTTTCTGTTTACAGGTTCTTCGTGGTGATATCGAACGGCTTGGCTATACCTCCCGGTTCACCCTGTATAATGAAAAAGATGTCAACAGGCTGATGAACTACATCACGCGCGATATTTTAACGCATCATGGCGATCTTCCTTCATTTAGCAAGGCTGAAGCGCTCATTCAAAAAGCAAAAAATCAGGGGAAGCGTCCACACGAGCTCGTTGACGAGTCTTCCAAATGGCACGAGCATTTTGCACGTACGCTCTATAGTCGCCTGGATGATGCAATGCGCGCCCACAATGCCGTAGATTTCGATCGACTGCTAAGTCTAACCGTCGATCTTTTTGAAAATCATCCGGATTTACTTGCTTCATATCAAGAGAGGTATCGTTATATTATGGTGGATGAGTACCAAGATACGAATCCCGTCCAATATAGGTTAGCAGCTCTCCTTTCGGGTAAATATAATAATTTATGTGTAGTAGGGGATGACGATCAATCGATTTATGGTTGGCGCGGAGCCGAAGTGCGTAATATTCTTGAATTCGATAATGCTAAAGTTATTACTCTTGAGCAAAATTACCGTTCTACGAATACTATTCTACGTGCAGCCAACGCCATCATTCAGAAAAATACTGAAAGACGGGAAAAAGTTTTATGGAGCGAATGTGGGGAGGGAGAGCTTCTAGAAGTGTTTGTCGCTGAAAATGAAGGTCGTGAAGCAGAAGCTGTTGTTAAACGGATTTTGAGGCTTCGGGAGAAAGAAAACTTGAAATGGAGAGATATAGCCATCCTATACCGTTCTAATGCTCTCTCTAGAAAATTTGAAGTAGCTTTAACCAAGCAAGCTTGGAAAGGCTCCCATGGGTGGAATTTAGGGATTCCCTATAAAATTCATGGAAGCACAGAACTTTATGAAAGACGTGAAGTTAAAGATCTACAGGCCTATTTGCGAGTCATTGTTGACCCTTTAGATCAGGAAGCTCTGTTAAGAATCATCAATCAGCCACGTAGGGGTGTCGGTGAAAGTTCTTTAAATGCCCTGACAGGGCATAATCGAACACATAACCTTCCACTTTGGGATGTAATCCGAGAAGTTTTGAAAGATGACGATTCTACCGGGATAATACAAGAGACGCTATCTCCGCAAGCCCGTGAAGGCTTAAAGGATTTTGTAAAAATTATTGATGAAGCCTCGTTTCGTTTCTCGACCCAATCGTTAGCTACAACTTTTGAATGGTTGATTGAGCGAATCGTTTACAAAAGAGCGATTAAGGAAGAGGTGAAGAGTGTTCAAATGCGTGATTTCAAGTGGCAAAACGTTTTGGAGTTTGCTAATATATTATCCGCATTTGAACAACAGCAATTAGTCACGGGGCGCTCCGGGGATTCTTTTTCGCAGTTAGTCGACTTCGTCGGTAATTTTCCTTTAGGGAACTATTCTGCGGGATCCGGAGATGAAAATGATCCAGCCGAGGATAAGGTGCAGTTGATGACATTTCACAGTGCCAAAGGATTAGAATTCCCTGCATGTTTTTTAGTGGGAATTGAAGATCACATAATTCCGCATGAAAAAAGTATTATTGAGAATGGTGTGGATGAAGAGCGACGCCTTATGTATGTTGCTGTGACACGTGCGATGAAGCATCTTACGTTAAGTATGTCTGCTAAACGTTTACGCATGGGCAAAGAAGAGGTGGTTCGACCCTCTCGTTTTTTATTCGATATCCCGCAAGAGCTTCTGCATAAAACAGAGCCATGAGGTATTTAACATTTAGCGTTAGCATTCTAGTCTAGTATCATTCCGAGATGTGAACAGCCCTAAAACTCAGCAAAAATGTAGCAGATCCCCTCAAGATGCTTATGTGATGGCTGCATGGCATATGGAAAAGAGGTGTCGTATATTAGAAATTATATTTGACGTAGGTGCAAAGCACTTCCAAGGATTTACTCAATTTATGATAAACGATTGTGTCAGCGCAGTAGAAGGGTTTCTTTTTAAGGGTTCATTAAAATTCTCTCAATATGCTCATATTTCACCACTGCCTCAATTACCAGTTATTCCCAAAAAGAGAAACTTGCCTGGGAACAAATTTAAACATATAGCGAAGATTTTAAATCCCATGGTTGATCTTAACATTTACTTTGATGGCGGTTGGGTAAAAAATGAATCTGTTTCATTAAATACTGTTTTAAACTGTATGGATCTTACTGCTGATTACATAAATTTTTCTGGCAGTCATTAATCTTAAGTGTCTGTAGATTTTTACAACGCAAAGCTAGACTGATTAGAGATTTATCAGTGAGTTGTCCGGCTCCATGAAGAATAAGATTTTGGAGTTTTGGTGAAGAATTAGCTAATTGTTGAATATTGTCATCAGTAATAAAATCTAGATCTTCTTTCAAATTATAGGCCTCAAATGATCCGTAGCCTGGAAATGAAAACAACCTGTTGCGATTTTGCACATCTATATCCGTAGGGTTAGATATGTTTATAGAGACATCGTCAAAATGACTCAATTCAGACAGTCTACGGATTGTAAAATTATTATCTAATTCAAGATAGTCGGTGGATCCTTGATTTAGCAATTCTTTAAAAATAATAGGTTCATTTGCTGCTATGTAGAAAGCTTTAGATGTAAGGGCGAAATCCGCAATCGTCCACCAAGAAGGTGATTCTTTAATTAAAATACTTAAAACCTATGACCGCAAAATCCCGTTGGATTTTGCTTCGACCTATCTCGCGAACGTTTTACGAGAATTTATAACTATCTTAGCA
>JACDDG010000045.1 GCA_013817115.1 Parachlamydiaceae bacterium
TCTGAGGGCTGGATCGCATATAGAGAATATGGTTAAAATAAATGTAAAGAAAAAGATGTGGGTAGAAGTATGGGGTGAAGCGATAGCGGAACCCGGGGTTTTAATCATCTCTAACCGTGCGTCCCGGCAGGGGCGCCAGAAAGCGCCCAAATTGCTCAACCACTTCAGAAGCTTAAACTCACGAAAAAAATCAAAACAGTTTTTCCCAATAGACTTGCCTCTTAGGTGAAAACCATTTAGTCAACCATTGAGGATGCACAGGCCAAATATTCGTGTATTCTGTATCGATAAAAGCAATTTTACCGTCAGTCGAAAAAGGCAAATTACCAATGTGGCAATCGCTATAACCACTTTTATTAACGACATAGTACAGTGCCTGCAAAGATTTCTCTGAAAAAAATGTCTTGTACAATTCTTCATTTTTTTCTTTGCTAACAAGTCTCATATCCTCTACTAATAATAGAAACTCTCTTGGCAGATTACCATCTTTAATCTTACCACGTGCTTCTAGAGGTATGTGGTAGATCCATTTTTGTGGAACCTTAGTGTACTGCGCACTCCTCGGTTTAGCATCGATACACGCTTGCACTAGCCTTGCACCTTTTGCTCGCCTTACCCAGCTAGTCCAATCAACATGTGTGGCACTGTCCAAATATGTTTTAACAAGATAGTTTTTTAAAAGTGGATGTTTGGCAACTACTAACCCTCTCCCCGTCCGATAAAGAAGCAATTTGAATCCAGCGGTCTTCATGGCTTCTGGAGATTTTAAAACTCCGCCTTTTGAAAATATCGCGTCCAGCGCTGCCTTCATCCGATGTCCCTCTGGAATTAAATAAGGCTCGATTAATTTTAAATCCTCTTCGTCTGCAAAATTGTCAGAATGCCTTTTTTCAAACACTGCAAGTTCGTTAAATTCAGAATGTATCACAGATTGATCTGATGCAGACAAATCTAATCCGGACGACAGCAACAAATAAAACATAAATGTTGAAAACAATAAATGTGACCACATAAACTTAATTTCCCCTTAAGTAAATTTAACTATTCGCTTTGGGCTCTCATCCATTGCATAGAGATATCCCGTGCCCGCTAAACAACCTTGTTTATAATAAAGACGTGTTTTGACACAACCATATTCATAGTAATAAATCTGCTCCCCATCCAAAACCCCATTCACAAAATTTTGTTTGGAGTAAAGAGCTCCTGAAAGGTAATACCACAAGCATTCTCCGTCAAGAATTCCATTTACAAATGAAGCTTTAGCCAAAAGCTGACCTTGCTCCGCATAGTAACAAGAAGTGCCATGTAAAAGTCCATTAAAATAATGAAACTCTGATTTTAGCACTTTCGAGACATAATACTTGCGTTTTCGATTCACGTTGTCACTTAAAGCCACCTGCGGAGGCCAATGTAATAACGATGAAGCCCCTGGAACGTCTTTCTTAAATACAGGACCTTCTTCACTTTCAGGCTTTATAACTTGATTTTCGCAATCGAATTCCTCAAAAGCATAATCGATAATCTCGGCATTTATCCTAGCGATTGTCGATAGGAACCTAAATCTTTCACGATTGAGTTCAAAACGTTTGACCTGACGGTGCTGTTCTGTCAAAAGTGTGCTATCGTATTTAATTTGCTCAAATTCACTATTTAACAGATAAGAAGAAACTTTATTAAAAATTGACAGCACTGCTTCAAATGCGCACTCATCAGCTAAATCTGTTTCAGCCAATGCTGCACGCCAAGATTGAATAACAGGTTCTTGACTTAAATCCTTCGAGAGAAGCTCCGCGGCACTTTCAGCCTCTACAATTAAGATTTTATAATTTTCATGACAACGCAACAAACTTTCTTTCAGCTCAAGCATGAGCTCTCTAACCCTAGGCAATGTAAGATTGGGCATTTGGGCATTTTGTATTTCAGCGTGTACGCGACCCTTTAGGTCGTATTGATTTCCTAGAAACCGTTCTGCAGCATCCTTTAATGTTAAATTTTCAACACCTGGACAACCCAATCCACCTTCAGTACAATTATAAAGATGATTATCGGGGTGATCTTTTGCCCATTGGCCCATCCATTCTGATTCTGCGACCCATTTCCACAAGGTATAAATAGGTTCTCCATAGATATCTTTTTTGATGAGCCCTGTCATTTCAAAATTAGCATAAATATCCAATGTTTTTTGCTCTACGGATGGATCAAAGACCACTCCCTCACTATAAGTTTTGCGATCAGTGAAAGCCAAATCCATTCCAACAAGAATAATTGGATCACATTCCATGGCCAAAGCAATTTCAATACAAAAAGTAACTACATTCTCCCCTTCCTCGATGTCCTCACCTTCTATGTTCAGCCTAGATTCAAAAAATTTGGAAACATCATATCCACCGCCACCGGTTAAATATAGACGAGGGCCATGGATAGTTTTAAAAGCACTATGATTTAAACGATTCCGATAGAAAAATGGAATTTCATAGGCCTGTGCATTATGTAAACGGACATTTTGCGCTTCATTAGGATCAATCCCCGCACATATATGTGGCTGGATAGAGGCACTATTCAAGACGTTAATTGCAGAGCCTCCGGCAAAAATAAGAGCGCGTTCTTGCAGTTGCTTGAGAAAATGCATATTTTTTTCGAGGGATGGTCCGGCTCCGCAGATAATAGCTGGAATTTTCTGAAATTTTCCAAATAGAAGGTTCCCTTGATATGACTGAGGCAAATAAAGTAAATTCTGGTAAAAATTTCTGTAAAAGGCAGCACCATATTCGAGATATTCCTCTAAAAGTGATTTTTTGAGTTCTGTGCTGTAGTCTACTTCATGTGCCAATAATTTATAAGTATCAATTTTTGACTTTTCATAAAATTTTAAGGCCGAAATTTTAGATTCCGTAAGCGATATATGCAAATACATATCAGCTAAAACAATTGATTTGAGAGAACCTTCCTTTAAATAGACAATGCGTACTTGCGGATCGAGAAGAATGGGTTCCGCGACATCAATTCCAAAAAAAATTCGCAGCACTGCAAGATCATCTTCGAGAAAGACAATTGAGCGCTTATTATCTGCATGAAGCCATTCTTTTGCTGCGATATAATAATACCCTAAGCCAATGCCATAGATGTATAAAATGCCGCAAAAGTTATGATCAATTGTTGCAAACCAGTTCGACGCT
The DNA here is from genome assembly GCA_013817115.1 of Parachlamydiaceae bacterium. Lineage (GTDB taxonomy): Bacteria > Chlamydiota > Chlamydiia > Chlamydiales > Parachlamydiaceae > JACCRY01. Next base: position 3,177 of record JACDDG010000045.1, read on the forward strand.
TCTTCGAAAGCACCGTTTTGAGAATGAAAAGGTTCGAGCTTGCCATCTTTGTTGCGGCAAATATTAGGCTCACCTTTGCCTGTAAGGCATAAACTTAAATCACTATCTTCGATATAAGGCATTAAGAGAGCTTCTTTAGGATGCGAACGGCCCCATATATCCAAGTTTCGATGAAACTGCTCTTCTTCCATAATTTTCTCCAAAAAATTAGAGAGTAGCAGGCTTTTGATTTAGGGACAACTTAAGTGGTTTGTCCTGAAGCTGCCCTCTTAATAATTGCAAAAAATAAAATGATATGATATTCTTTGGCAGAACATTTTATAGAAATTTTAAAATGTTCAAAATTCATTTTAATGCCACACTGATATTTGATGAAAATAATGAAGGAGAGAAATTTTGACTCAGAATAATAGTTCAACCTTTAGGGGTGTTTTGCTAGTTGCAGGGACTTCTATTGGCGGCGGGATGCTTGCCTTGCCTGTTCTAACCAGTTTAGGAGGTTTTCTTCCTTCGCTTGTCGTTTACTTTTTCTGTTGGCTGTTTATGGCTTGCACTGGTTTGCTTTTTTTAGAAATTTCTTTATGGATGCATAAAGATGCGAATATTGTTTCTATGTCGGAACGCACTCTTGGTACCGGTGGAAAAGCTTTTGCATGGGTTCTCTACCTCTTTTTATTTTACTCCTTGTCTGTTGCCTACATTGTAGGATGCGGTGATCTTGTATCTCAGCTTTTTAAAGATCAGATTCCTGAATGGCTAGCCCCAATTATATTTGTTTTATGCTTTGCACCAATTATTTTTATCGGTACACATTTTGTTAGCAAAATTAATGTAATTTTCATGTTTGGCTTAGGGATTTCTTTTATTACTTTTCTTCTTTTAGGCTTTGGATATGTACAAAAAGAACTTTTATTTGATCACAATTGGTCGAAATCTCTTTTAGCACTGCCAATTGCTTTTACATCTTTTGCATACCAAGGAATCATTCCTACTCTTGTGAGTGATATGAATTACGACGTTCACCGCACTAGAAAAGCAATTGTCATCGGCAGTTTTATTCCTTTAATTGCATATATCGTATGGCAATGGCTGATCCAAGGTATTGTTCCTACAGATGGCCCTGGAGGCTTAGCCGAAGCTTTGGCAAATGGCAACAATGCTGTTCAGCCTTTAAAATACTTTATTAATTCACCTCTTGTTTATATGATTGGACAATATTTTGCATTTTTTGCTCTGATAACTTCTTTTTTCGGTGTAACTCTCGGTTTAATGGATTTTCTTGCTGATGGCTTAAACGTTAAAAAGACTGTTTCCGGAAAATTTTTGCTTTGTTTGCTCATTTTTATTCCACCTTTGCTGATTTCATATACCTATCCGCACATTTTCCTTACAGCGTTAGATTATGCCGGCGGTTATGGTTGTGCATTGCTATTGGGATTACTGCCTATTATGATGGTCTGGTCAGCACGCTATCGTCTAGGCATGAGATCACCTTACACTTTTCCCGGGGGAAAGGTTGCTCTGGTATTTTTAGCTGTATTTGTTATTTTTGAACTTGTTTTAGAAATTAAGAAGACAGTTGAGCATTTTTAAACAAGTTCGGAGGGCAATAGTCTAGGAAATGGGCAACCATTTACATAGCAGGCGCGCCCGAAGTTCCGGATGGAGCGATTTATATCAAGTTCATAGGGTAGTGTAGGCCATTGAGGGGGCCAAACTTTGGGTTGGTTAAAAACTCCGTGTGGGGGGCTTACAATTGTGCTTCCACTCTTATGTGGCTTTCTCGCGCCCCTATCCTACCGGGGGCACGTTTTTTAATGATCCGAACCCCGGTTTCCGCTATCGCTGCACCCGGGGCTATTCACAGTTCCCCCTACCGGGGGATAGGAGCAAGAATGGCTTTTCTAGATTCTAATTTGGCCGTAAATTAACGATGTCCTATCCCCCGGTAGGAGGGAACTGTAAATAGCCCCGGGTGCAGCGATAGAGGAACCCGGGGTTTGGAATGACAAACGTGCGCCCCGGTAGGGGCGCCAGAAAGCCACCTAAATGCGTAGCCACGGCCGTAAGCTTTCCACACGTTGCTTGATGTGAGTGCTGCAGAACCTTAGCTGTGGGCGACAAAAAATTAAGTGAAAAATGCATGGTTGGAACGACTTGCTACATTTTGCCACCAATTTCACTTGGTGAAATCAGTTGGACTTTTTCTTTACGGCCTTGCTATATTACCAAAATGTAATAAAAGGTTTTTGACAAATTTAGCAAAAAAAAGGCAGAAATATATGTTAGCGCAATTTAGAAATGATCCCTTTTGCGCAATTTAGAAATCTGAACAGAAACCTTCTCGGGCAATCCGCCTCTTTAAACGAAAATAAAGTTAAAATCGAAAAAGCTTCTGAAATTAGCAGTTGGTTTAGATCTTTTGGAAGCAAGAATACGTCAATCTTGACGTATTCTTGCTGATGAGTGAGTTTTCGTGACTAAATTTTAAGTTAAAAAATAATCATTGAACCTGAATCGAATTTTTTACTTCTCGAACACCTTCAACCGAGCGCACTTCATTTAACACTTTTTCTTTCTCGTCAGCTGATCTTACAAAGCCTCCAAGAGTGGCAACCCCGTTGCTCACTTGCACTGTAACGCCATCATAGCCACTTAAAAACATACCAGACCCAATTTTATCATAAATTCTTTTAGTTAATTCCTGATCTGAACTTAATCTAGAATCATTAACTCTATACGAATCCCGATCTTGTGAATTAGACGAGCCATTATCTCTAATTTCAAGTTTGTTAGATACGCCATTCACGCCCTCAATTCCGCGAACTTCGTTATCCACTTTTTGTCTGTCATTAACTGTTTTTACATACCCATGAAGTGTGACTAAACCATTTTTAACATCAACTTTAACGCCATCATAGCCGCTTAAAAACAGGCCAGACCTAATTTTATCATAAATTCTCTTAGTTAATTCCTGATCTGAACTTAATCCAGAATCGTTAACTCTATAAGAATCCCTATTTTGTGAATAAGTGGAAGCATTCTCTCTAATTTCAATTTTGTTGGTTACGCCACTAACACCCTCAATTCCACGAACTTCGTTATCCACTTTTTGTCTTTCATTGACTGTTTTTACGTACCCATGAAGTGTGACAAATCCATTTCTGACATCAGCCTTAACGCCATCATAGCCACTTAAAAACATTCCAGATCCAATTTTACCGTAAATTCTCTTAGTTAATTCCTGATCTGAACTTGTTCCAGAATCGTTAACTCTAACAGAATTTTCAGAATTTCGCGCTTGAATCTTAACGTTATTCGTTATTCCCCTAACTCCTCGAATATTCTGGATTTCATTTCCAAGTTCTTCTTTATCATTAGAAGTTTGCACATACCCATTAACAGTGACAAAACCATTTTTTACTTCTACGTTAACGTTGTCATAACCGCTAAAAAAGAGCCCTGATCTAATCTTATCATAAATTTGCTTCGTTAAGTCTTGATCTGAATATTGTACAGAATCATTAATTGTTGCTGAATTATCAGAACTTCTTGGTTGAATTTTAACTAAATTAGTTACACCCTTAACACCTTGAATATTCTGGATTTCATTTCCCAGCTTTTCTTTATCGCGAGAAGTTTCCACAGCCCCAGTAACAGTGACAAAACCATTCCTTGATTCTACTTTAACATTGTCATAGCCACTTGAAAAGACCCCTGATCTAATTTTATCATAAATTTTCTTTGCTAAATCTTGATCTGAATTCTGCACAGAATCATTAATTCTTACTGAATTATCAGAACTTTTTGCTTGAATCCTAACATTGTTTGTTATTCCTCTAACACCCTCTATATTCTGGATTACATTTGCAACTTTTTCTTTATCGTTAGAAGTTTCCACATATCCACTAAGTGTGACAAAACCGTTTCTAACTTCTACCTTTACATCTTCATAACCGTTTGAAAATAGACCTGATGAAATTTTATCATATATTTTCCTTGTTAAGGTTTGGTCTGTATCCGAGGTGGAACCACTCTGTGTGAAAGATTGGTTAGAGCGTTGTGAATTATAATCAGCGCTATGAGCTGTATTAAAAGCACACACTGCGAATGTTAAGGTTAAAAATCCTAAAGTAAACTTATTGTGATGCATATATTTCCTTTTGATAATGAATGAAATGAATCAAGTGGCAAAAATTTAGGATGCCTATTTAAGAATGTACCACAATTTGTTTTTATTTCGCAAAAATATCCAAGCTTTTTTAAATTTTTATCTTTAATCCTGCTTAGGATGCTCTTGGAACATCATTTATTAAATTTGCGAAAATTGTCTCGGAAAATTCAATATACACAGAAGACAATCCCTTAGGCACATGAAAAGCACTATATCAAAAATCTTCTCTATAAGTATTAATCCGATTTATCCAGCCCTGCAGCCATTGTTTTTCATTCCTTTCCGGTGGGGAGTTTTCAATTCTTTGCACCAAAACAGCCTTTGCAGCTTCAATAAAGTCTTCAATTATATTATTTGATATTAAAGGAATACGCTCAAGGACCTGCAAGAGTCCCCAACCTTGGCCATTATACCCTTCAGCCGGCGACAAACCTTCACCTTTGAAATTTACGTAATCAATCATCGCATAGAGACCTTCAGCATTTGCGGCTAAACGTTTGTAGATAATTGAAATTTTTTGCTTTTCTGATTGCTTCAACTTTTCAATCATTTTTGGCAAAGCTTTATCCAATCTGGCAGCAATAAAATCGGCCTGTAAATTACGTGTTTCGTAAAGCAATTGACGAAGAGCAGTCATTTCTAATGTATTAAAGTTGGCATAAAAATCATCGCGATTTCCCCAAGGGCTTCCCTCAGCTTTTTTCAGCCAAAGAGGAAGTATTATTCCGTTGTTTTGGAGATATTTAAGAAGTTCAGGAAAAATTTCTTGAAAACGTTCCGTTTTGCCTTGTGGATACCAAATAAAATGACCAACCCCATAGGAGCCAAAATTTTCCCCTTTATTCCACGTTGTGAGGCCATCATGTTTGCCACCACATTCGTTCTTCCAAATTTTTTCAGCGATTTTATTTGTGTTTTCAGAATAACTCGATAAAATATTTAAGAAAAAAAAGCATCCTATTAAGTTAATAAATAAAATAAGTTTCATTGCTGGCCTTCATAAGGTTATGTTTCGAGGTTAGATATTTTTAAAGTATATCCTTGGCTGTGATAATACAGCATGCTAGAGTTCTTTGTTGTGTAAAATTTTCGTAGCCTTTTTATACCGAAGAGCGTTCAAATTTTGGATTTTTGAGCTTTGAAAAAGCTCCCGCGATTAAGCGATCAAAAACGACCCCTTATTATAATATGGAATCATTTTTGATCGCTTAATCCCGGGACTTTCTCTTTGCCAAAAACCAAAATTTGAACGCTCTTCGGTATAATGCGGAAACGGGGCGCATTTGCTTCTTTGCGTCTCTGCGTTAATAAGGCCACTAAGATTTTTTTTGTTACTTGACTTGTGGCTTTAATTTCACCTTAAAAATATATGGTGATGCCGAAGTATCACTGTTCGAGGATGTGTTAGGAAGGGTGCTTTGGATACCACCTACTACATAACCAATCGTCACAGATTTATCGTGCTTAAGCAAATAATCAAGTTCTATCACACCGTTTTTAAAAAATTTTAGACCCTCTGCAGGTAGAAAATCCGCAGCAGCTCCAAAAAGTAACTGATTACCCGGATTTGAACCTGTAGACAAAATCACCGGATACTGGGCATCAAGCAAATATTGCTTAAAATGCCCTTTTTGATGGCGCTCGATAACAGTTACTTGATTTATGAAGGGAAGTTCTAGATCAGTTTCAAATTGTCCATTTTCAAAATAACCGTAACTAATCCCCCCTAACAGAATAGTGTACATGATTTTTTTATGTTTTGAATAAAGTCCAGGTGAAGGACAGATATAGTTATTCATTCCTTGTTTAAAAGTATGCTCACCCTCAGGATTATTCATCGAAGGCCTTCCCGATGCAGAAATTGTCACAGGTACTGTCCAAGCTCCACCGGCGCTGGTAAATACACCCGAAAGAGCTACTAAATAAGGCTTCCATTTTCCTTCGTGAAATTCAATAGATGGAATAACATTTAAATCGCGACGGCGGTAATTTCGATCTGAATTCAGTGGCTTTGATGCCTTAATTTCAACAGCAAGAAGATTGCCATCGTCGATAATTTTAAAACGACGGGCAACTTCAGTATAAACACCATTGCTTTGTGGCAGGTAATATCCATCAAAATTTTGGCCAAAGACAAGCAGAGTCGAGTGATCTTTGATGCGAGTCATGTACCCGCCGGTTACCTGAAAAATAGGATCGAAAATCTGCCGTATATTTTGAACAGCTGTTTCATTGTGATCCGGATGTGTGACCCAATGAATTAGTCCAGGAACGTCAACCGCTGTCAGCGCACTTTTCGTATCAAATAGACCTGATGATGTATCGACGCCATATCCGCCTGTAATATAAAGAGTTTTGCTTTCTTGATAGTATTGAGGGCTGGTGACCGAAAGAAGGTCTACTTGAGTGGTAGTTAGTCCTGAACCAATAGAAGTCAGCGAGCGGCTTTTAACTTTCTTAGACTTAACATCGACGACATAAACTTCAATGTTTTGTTTTTGAGGTGGAAAATTATCCTTATCCTGATTAAAGCCATGTAAACCATTTGTACGACCTGCAAAGAAAAGCCATTTATCTTTATAAGTAGCGACAACACCTGAATGCAATCCATTTGGAAGTTCAAAATCTAACTGTTTTATCGATATCCGAAATGGAAGTTTAGCTCCGGGATAAATGGGGCTAACCTCAGATGTTTGATTAATTGAAGGCTGTGGTCCCGCAATTAACGATGAGCTGAAAATGGTTACTGCGCAAACCAATTTACGAATTGAAGCTATTAACATAATACGATCCTTACTTAATTGAGTTGAGTTCAGACGGAAGAGTAAAATCTGCTAGAAAAATTTGACAGGATTTATCTTCTCCACGCTTCGAAGTCCACATGATTTTGCTGCCATCAGGGCTAAATACAGGCAAACCATCAAATGTAGCATTATGAGTTAGGCGTTTTTGTATGCCTGTTTCAATATTTAGCAAATAGATTTCATAGTGCATGTGACCATGCAATGAAGTAGTAAATGCAATAACTTTTCCATTAGGGTGCCAGTAGGGAGCCCAGTTGACGGCGCCATTCGAAGTCACTTTTACTTCATCTGAGCCATCAATTTTACAACAGTAAATATCTAGATAGTGGGTCTTTTCTCTGTCAGCGCGAAAGATAATATGTTGTCCATCAGGAGAGAAAAAAGGTCCTCCATTGTAGCAATTTTGTGTGTGTGTGACTTGTTTTACATCACCACCAGAACTATTCATGGTGTAGAGATTCATACTACCATCGACGTTGCTAGCGTAAACAATTCTATTACCATCAGTTGAATAGGCACATTCGGCGTGATAATCCGGTCCAGAAGTTAGTGCAGTTAGGTCTGTTCCATCCGGATTAGCTTCATAGATATTCATGTAAGGAGTAAATTCCCATACATATGTACCAGTAGCTCTTTGATAGCCCGGAACTTTTTCATCAGGACCTTCTTGATCTGGCGTGTCAGAAATTCTTCGAATTTCCCCTCTGTAAGTGATTCTGTTTCTCTTCCATAGCAGTTTCCTTATTAAGGTTATACATTATCTAAACGCCTCTGCAAGCCATTCATCAAC
>JACDDG010000430.1 GCA_013817115.1 Parachlamydiaceae bacterium
CACCAGATCGACGGCTAAAGCCGTCTATCTGGTGACCGAAAGTTTCCGCGGTAAAGGTGAACAAGCCCAAGAAAAAAGTGTGGACAAATTTAAACCAATAGCCAAAAAATCAATTTCTGCTAGTGAAGTGTTATTAAAAATTGCTAGTAATCATCATTATTTTCTATTTAAATTTTTAGTCCGGCTCATAAATAATTAGAAGCTATATTTAAATCAACTCTTTTTATAGGCTATTTTTCAAAAACTTTTAGGGGCTGTAAGTACAAATTAAAAAATCATTTTGTTCAAAAACTGAAATGAATGCGAATGCGCCTTAAAAATGTTTAGAGCTATGATTCCGGCGGGTAGGGTGTAGAAAATAAGACTATTAAATTTGACAAAATTCCCGTCAAATATTGGTCAAGTTTGCAAAAAAGAAGGAATGGCCCACCAAAGCTGTCTGACGTGATATCCTGATATTTGCTTCAAATAGAAACATATTATCCAAGATGTGCAAATGTCAAATGTCAGGTCTGAAACCTAAGCCACCACTTTATCCAAAGGTTGCTCATGCTTCATATTTAGCAAATTAATTCAGGTCCATAAGTTTACGGATGAAACGATCTGGCCTAGGTTTCAGACCTGACATTCTGACATTTGCAGATTTTGGACGCTTAGTTAATAATAGAGCAAATGTCAGAATATCACGTCAGACACCTATGGAGGGGCATCGTTTTAGTTTGCAGAGAAGCTTGCCTAAGACAAAGTGTGCCATGAACCTTGCATTCTTTTTTGCAATTCTACACCTACCCGGAGGGCTGTAACGTGTCAGCCCTTCTTGACTAATGATAGCTTCTTATTCTTCAAAACAAATTGCTTATACTGCGTCTTCCCTCAATTTTACACTTAAGTTATTTTACAAATAATCAGATGTGCAAGCTGCGAAGCATCAAGTAGCACGTCATCCTAATACCAATTCCGTGCATCGTAGAAATAAGTCCAAGCAACGGATCCAGATCATAGGCACACTTAGATCTAGCAAAATGTTGGACGTATTTTTGAGGCTACGAGGAACATAATTGGAATGACGTACTACAAATTTTCTGCTTCGCAGCGTCCTTAACGATATCGACATTAAAGTCCTTTCCCTAGGGAAGTCTGCTGAAGCAAAAGTTTGGACAAATTTAAACCAAAAGCCGATTCTTAAGGCGCGTCATTTTGTAAAATGTAACAACTATTTTGTTGTAATACTATTTTCTAAAATATTCTGCGTAATTTGTTTGATAAACAATTTTCTCTGTATTGGATTGGCTCTTTTTAAGCTTTTCTGTAGAACTGACTTACAAGTAGTATTTTCGTTAATGTGTATCAAAAACTGCAAATTCCTAAAACGGCTATCCTCGGATATAACTTTTGAAGCATAATTTAAAACTCTAATAGAACCCGGCAGTATGCTTAAAATGAACTTTTCGTCATTTAATAACTCTTTGTCAACATAACGAAAAATTTCAGTTAAGTTTTCTTCGGAAGAAAAGGAATATTTTAAAGCTTTCGTCAACATTTCGGGTTGATTAAGAAAGCAAGGTTCAAATTCATTTCCTCTCAAAAATGATTTAAGAGTGCGTTGTTTAGTCTTCATTTCACCATCCGAATTAATTTCTCGACTATCGAACATACTTAGTTCATTCATAGCTTTAATTAAAAACTGCGACTTCATTGGTAAACCGAGGCTTGAATCATATTTCATAATGTTTCCTAGTTTTTCTTTCCAAAATAAATCATCATCTAAAAAAGTGTTAAATTTTTTAGATACAGTTGACAAAGCAAGACACCCAAATGGTGGTAATTCCCTTAAAATTTTATAAATCAATTCGTCGGGAAACGAAATCGATAAAAAATTAAATTGATCATTTAATTCGTTTAGTAGTGTGTTTTGATTTAAATCTATTTTATTTATTACTGAGCTAATCATAATGGCCTCGTTATTGATGTGTTAAGTACATAATTTTGGAAGATCTATTCATAGATTTCTCGATTAATTATGTAAAATTTTGTGAGTGTACGGGATATAATCCCTGTTTCTTTAAATGATTTTATTAGAAGCATTACTATTTTTCAAGAAAAATCTCCAGCATTTTTAAAATTTATTATTTTATCTCATATGAGAAAAAAATTATATTCAAGAGGTAAAATTGGGCCAGCTCCTAAAGTGGTTAATGCTGACTCCTGAACTTCTTCTCCATTTAAAAATAATACCTTTAGTCTATTGAATACACTATGCACTTTATTTCCTAAAATGTATGGGCTGTCATAAATACGAGTTCGATTTCCGGCCCCTATCCATGCATTGTTTTCATGATCAAGGTCCCATCATATTTGTGAATAGTTCGGACCCCATTGCCTAAAGTAAACGGAAAAATTCAAAATTTTTTAAAGGAGAAAGTGATAAATGGGCGTTCGCATTTATCTTCACCACGCCAAATATTGTGACAGATTAAATCTTTAGGTGCCAGCCAATCGATATAATTGCCGGATTCTCTTTCATAGGTGAGTGATAGAATCGGAAGCGCGCAGATTTTCTTTATACCGAAGTGCGTTCAAATTTTGGATTTTTGGCTTTGAGAAAGCCCCGAGATTAAGCGATCAAAAACGACCCAATATTATAATA
>JACDDG010000431.1 GCA_013817115.1 Parachlamydiaceae bacterium
CTTTGAGAGCTAATAGGTAGCCAATCTGATCTCCTTCTTCATTCGGGGGAATGGCAAATGTAAAAAAGTCTTCCTCGGCCATCTTATGAAACAACTCTTGTCTAAAGGAACAATCGTTTTCAAGTTTTTCAATATGAGGAGCTATTTTGTTGAGGGCGAATTCTTTAGCTTTTTTTTGCCAAGCCAATTGTGATTCGGATAACTCAAAATCCATATTATATTCCTATTTGAGAGGCGATTCCGGCAAGTTCTAATCAAAAGCCTATTAACTTAAATTTCCTTCTCCGCGTCTCCGCGTCTCCGCGCCTCTGCGTTGGAAATAACGGAGATCGTCTCCAAAATCCTGTTTTGCTTAAGCGCCTATCGTCTATTTCTATCTAATTGTTTCATTTTGTCCACTCATGTCCACTCCTGTCCTCTCCTGTCCTCTCCCCACTCCTGTCCACTCACGTCCACATATTTCACAAAAGAGCAGGCTTGACAATCAAGCAAGTGACCGTTTTATCGTTTCCACCCATGCTGATCATCATGCCGAACGGTTTTGATGAATCGACTTTAACTTGGTTCTCAGCCTTATTTGTCATCTGATTGAGCAAATCAACCATTTGACGCACCCCTGTGCTACCTGTTGGGTGTCCGAATCCAATCAATCCACCGGACAAATTCGTTGGTAACTTCCCTGTACTTTGAGAATGCCCTTCCAAGATGTATTCCGGAGCTTTTCCTTTTTCAGCCAATCCTATTGCTACAATGGTCAAAAGGGCGGTGATCGAAAAACAGTCATGAATTTCAAGCCATCCGATATCGTTCATGGTCAGATTTGCAGAAGCTAAGGCCTTAGACGCTGCTAAACGTGTTGTAGAAAGATCAAGTAGAGATGATGGTGAGAGGGTAATATCTCCTTCTGCTTCACCAAGGCCGATAATTTCTACAGCATCAGCTTTGCTGATGCCGCAATTTTCAAGCCCCTTTTCAGATAGAACCAGCAAGGCAGATGCCCCATCGCTAATTTTAGAGCAATCCATTAGATTCAAATACGGAACAAATTGCTCTGGATTCGGTGGAGTCATCCCTAACGATAATAAATCCTTTGCGGTATTATGATATTCCTGAGCCTTTGGATTCTTACGTGCATTCTGAATCGCCTGTTGATACCAAGTCGCCATAGCTTTACGCGCGAGTTCTGTTCCATAGGCCGCATAGTAGGCTCCGGCCCTTTCCGAAAAAATTCCCGGAAAAAAATGAGCGTGCCCTTTTTTTCTTTCCTTATTGTAGTAAGCCGCGCCAGCTAAGAGATCAGCTCCATAAACAGACTTCACGCTATTTTGTACTTCAAAGCCACAAACAAATACTGAATCAGCAAGATCGGAAAGTACTGAACGCATGGCGGTAGCAATGGCTCGTCCTCCGGTACCACAAGCCCCTTCGACAGCAGTGCATGGCTTTCCAAGAAGCTCAGGAACCATAAAGGGAAGAAATCCGGGCAGATTGGCTTGCTTAAGAAAGCTTGCTGACATAAAGCTGCCTATCACTCCCTCGTCAATTTTAACGGTTGGAATTTGTTTTAAAACCCCTTCAGAAGCCTCCTTTAGATACGATTCAAATCCTGGCATAGGCTTTGATGGATCAAATTCACGACGGCCATAACCAAAATACATTGTGTTATATCCGGAAGCGACGTAAAGTTTTTTTCTAAATGTTGCCATGAATGTATCCTCTGAATATTTAGGAGTGTAGTCCACCTACGGTTAACAATTGTGGGGTTCCTATTTTTCTGCGCCTGAAGGAGTGACTTGTCGACTATACAAGTGGTAAAACCCCTTTTTAAGTACTGCATCAACAGCCTCTATATTCTTAGCAACCCCGTCATCGACTAACTCATTTATGATCGTTTGCAAATTTTGTATAAATTGCATTGCTAGATCAGCTCCTAAAGATTTTTCTTGGGAAAGCGAGTTTAAGTACGTTTGCAGAAGCGTTTCGCTATTCGGGGATTTGCTTAAAACCTTCCAAGACAAATTGTCCGGTAGAACGCCAAGCAAGCTATCAAGAGATTCTTTTCCTTTTCCATTTATTTTATCCAAAGAAACGTACTCCTGGCCTTCGATTGAATACATGCCGGAAATTTCGTTGCCTGTGTACTGGAAAAAACCATTTTTCTGTGAACCATCTGCATGTTGGCCCCCGTAAATACCATTTTCAATGAGCGGTTGCAAAAGAGTTGAGAAGTTAAAAGGCAATAGCAAATATTGATGCATGATGTTTCCGATTTTTGTGACAACATCCAATCCCACATAATCGATAAGCTGGAAAATGCCCATTGGACGAAGCAAAAATTCTTGAGTCACTTTATTAACAAGATAGATGCTTTGTAAGGAGCCATATTTTTTACTCAATTCTTCCGTGAGAGCACATGCAAAATTGATCTCCCGTAAAAAATAACCGTTACCAATGAAACCAGCAATATCTTTTGAAAAGACAATCTCTTTTTTGAGACGTTTAGCAAGTGTTGTTGCAAGTTGAATTAGATCCGGATCACCATTATCCAAAGGAATAATTTCAATCAGCTTTTGAACTGCAGGAGGGTTATAGAAATGAAATCCGATAATTCTGCCTTCAAGCGAAGCGCGTTCATTGAGTAGAGATA
>JACDDG010000046.1 GCA_013817115.1 Parachlamydiaceae bacterium
CCCCACCTCACGGTGACGCAGTTATTTTCAGTTACAAAGGCTTGGCTACCTTTGACAAGGACTTTCACCTTGCTAAATGTGTACGCTCACGAGCGCACTGCCGCTCCATCGGAGCTTAGGGCAACTTGCGTTAGTCTTTGGATGTAACGTTTGATGTATGCTCTAAAATAGCTCTCATAGTTCGCTCTGTAGACCCTTGCATAGATTCTATCAATTGAAATGATGCATCGCGCATTTTCATCCTCTTTGACTCATCCTGCAAAAGCTCCTTAACCTCCCCTTCAACACAATCAATTGGAACCTGCAATGCCGCTTGATAATTTGAAACCGCCTCAACCAAATCGGGTTGGCTGTACATATAGGGCCCGTAAATGGTCGGAACCCCAAACCATAAGGGCTCAAGAATGTTGTGCCCACCCACAACCTGCGTATAACTTCCTGCCACTATAGCAACTCTTGCAATCTGATAACATTTACCCAAAATGCCCATGGCATCAACCAATATAACCGAACTACCACTCACTGGATTTGTATATCGTCTGCATGATCCAAATAAATAAGTAATTAACCTCGCAACTTCATTAAATCTTTCCGGATGTCGAGGAACCACCACCACTTTAACGTTAGAATCTTTCTCCAAAATATTTTTTAATGTCCCAAGAAGCATCGCTTCCTCTGTGTCGTGACTTGACCCAATGACTATTACTTTGTCAGTATCGCTTATGCCCAACTGAGTCCTTAATGCAGACTTCTCATCGTTAGTTAAATAAATAGGCTTGCTGTCGAATTTTAAATTCCCGGTAACAACAATATCCCCCTCAGGAATTCCCAAATACTCAAAACGATCAGCATACAGTCTGCTCTGTAATGCAAAAAGGTCAACCAAAGAAAATAAAGGTCTAGCAAAGAAAGAAAATCTCTTAAAACGATTCATAGATGTTTTAGAGATCTTACCGTTAACTAAAGAGATATGAGCTCCGACTTTCTTCGAAGCGCGCAAAAAATTATACCAGAAATCAGTTTCGCAAATTAACACATAGTCCGGTTTAACTTTTTTAACAATAGGACAGATTATCCAGTAAAAATCATAGGGTAAAAACACATGATAATCGGCTTCAGGAATTGCACGCTTAGCTTCCGCATGTCCTGTTTCTGTAATGGATGATATGACGACAACCGAATCAACAAATTCTTTTTTCAAACGCTTAGCTAGAACCGCTACCGCTTTGACTTCCCCCACAGACACTACATGAATCCAGATAAGCTTGCGATTACCCTTATCGATCGCAGGAAACTGCCTTCCTAATCGCTTAAATAAGCTCTCACGATATTTTTTTTGAACAATCCATGCATAAATTAGCTTAGGCAGAGCTAGAATTGCCAAAAGCCAAAGAACAATTTCATACATTAATGATAAAAACAATTCATTCTCTCATTCTTATATTTTTTTTCTTTGGTTTATAAAAAATCTACAACGATGCAAATGGATTCGAATTAAAACTCTTTTTTTCTTGTCTTTGCGGCATCGTTTTAGGAGAATTTGACTTTTGTTTACCGGTTAGCGCTATCCGTTTACGAGCGACATCGACACTTATAACTTCAACCTTAATTTTGTCTCCGGCCTTAACAACTTCGCTCGGATCTTTAATGTATCGGTCGGTAAGCTCGGAGATATGGACAAGACCATCTTGATGGACACCTAAATCAACGAAAGCTCCGAAAGCTGTTACATTTGTAACAATCCCTTCCAACTTCATCCCTGGTTTTAAATCTGACAAGGTGCAGATGTCATCCCGGTAGCAAGGTTTTTCGAATTGCGCCCTTGGATCTCTTCCGGGCTTCCGAAGTTCATCTAAAATATCCCGTAAAGTGTGCTCGCCAACAATTGCAGCATACTGCTTGATATCAATTTTATCTATGTAGGCTGAATTGGCAATCAAATCAGTAAGAGAAACGCCAAGATCATTTGCCATTGATTTCACTAACTCATATCTCTCTGGGTGAACAGCCGAAGCATCCAAAGGGTTCTGAGCTCCTCGAATGCGTAAAAATCCGGTAGCCTGCTCGAAAGTGCGCGGTCCAAATCCCGGAACATTTAACAATTCTTTCCGACCTTTGAAAGGACCATTTTTTTGCCGATGATTAACAATTTTTGTTGCCAAAGATGGCCCAATACCCGCGACATAGCTGAGTAAAGGACCACTAGCTGTATTCAGTTCCACTCCAACATGGTTAACGCAACTTTCGACAACTTCAGAAAGTTTATCATGTAACAACGGTTGATGCACATCATGCTGATATTGACCTACACCAATAGCTTTCGGATCAATCTTGACTAGCTCAGCAAGTGGATCTTGCAATCTACGTCCAATAGAGATAGAACCACGAATTGTAAGATCTAAATCAGGAAACTCTTCTCTAGCAATATCTGAAGCGCTGTAAACGCTAGCTCCTGCTTCGTTGACTTGTATAACAATCAAATCTTGAAGATTTGCATCTTTAATAATCCCTTTCACAAATGCCTCAGCTTCACGGCCTCCTGTACCATTCCCTACAGCAATCGCTTCTGGGTGGTGATCAGCGATAAATTGGAGAAAATCTTTTTTGGCTTGTTGCAGTGCACGCTCACCTGAGCATAGATTTAAAGTGATATTTCCTTTAAATGTTCCAGTGGCATCGAGGGCAACACATTTACAACCTGTACGCATGCCGGGATCAATACCAATGACAGATCGCCCGCCCAAAGGTGCTAAAAGTAAGAGATTACGTAAATTTGACGCAAAAATATCCACTGCTGAACGATCTGAATTGATTTTGAGTTCTACTCGGACATCGGTTTCAACACTTGGCAACAGCAAACGCTTACACGAATCTGCGATAGCCAGCCTCAATTGTTCTTTGTAGGGCGATCCAGGAACAATTTCAGCAATTTGTTCTGCAATGATTTCTGCTGTTGTTTGTTCTATTTCTATTTGAAAATCTAGAATACCTTCCCGTTCACCGCGACGTATGGCTAGATAACGGTGAGAAGGAATTGTGGCTACTCTTTCGTGAAATTCATAATATTGTTCAAATTTGCTCGTTTCGTTTTCTTTGCCGGCAACAACCTTTGAAGTCACAATTCCATTGGAGGCAAATTCTGAACGAATGGCCTGACGAATTAATGCATTTTCAGCGATGAGCTCAGCTATGATATCACGGGCTCCGGCCAAGGCATCATCAATAGTTTCCACTTGCTTTTCAGGCGAAATGAATTCTAAGGCGTCATTTAGTGGGTCACCACGTAAAGGTTGATCGATAATTTTTAGAGCTAAAGGCTCGAGCCCTTTTTCTCGTGCAATCATCGCACGTGTACGTCGCTTAGGTTTATAAGGAAGATAAAAATCTTCAAGAATAGTTTTAGATTCGCATGTTTCAATTAGGGTGCGTAGATCATCAGTTAACTTGCCTTGAGATTCAATAGAAGCTAAGATTGTTTCACGACGGTGTTCTAGCTCTTGAAGATATGCTAGACGCTCTTGGATTGCACGAATTTGCACTTCATCAAGATTTCCCGTTGCCTCTTTGCGATAACGCGCGATGAATGGAACAGTGTTGCCACTTTCGAGAAGTTCAACGACTGCTATGACAGCTCTTTCAGGGAGAGAGAGTTCGCGACCAATTTTCGCACACAAGTTCTTTGTTTTTGCTACCATAAATTTATTTCTATCTCCTTAAAACAAATTATAATCCAATTAGGCATCGGTTAGGATAGATTTTAAGGGATTGCGCAGTGAAATTCAAGTAAAATGTTATGTGGGATGTAGCTTTCTTTGCGCTTCTTTGCGTCTTTGCGTTAAAAAAAGGCTGTGAAGATTTCTGAAGCTACTTTTTAACGCAAAGGTGCAAAGAAACGCAAAGAAGGCTAAAAACAAAACAAAAAATTGAACGCTCTTCGGTATAACCCAAAGCTTAATAACTTGTGGAATCCAACTTAACCTTGCCACGGAAAACCCAGTAAACAATGCTCATATACGATATCACCATCGGCATGCCAATCAAAGCAATCATAAGCAGAATTTGTAACGTAGTGATCGAAGATGAATCCTTATAGATGGTTAGGCTTAAATTTTGAGGATCATTTAAAGCCCTAACAACATTAGGATAAAGTCCTATTCCAAAAAGAGCCAGAAGGCAGATAATATTTAGACTCGAGCACAGAAAGGCCCTGAAATCACGTCCCAAATTTATTTCACGAGGGATATTTGCAATCGCAAAAATATTGATAATTGCAATAAGAAAGAAAATAGGTCGCTCCTTCATGGTTTCTGCCATGTGCGGCATGTAAATCAACGTCGCCATTGTACCGGTGGCATAAAACAATATAAAAAGAATGATTGCTGGATTCACCCATAACCTTAAACGATCATGCAGCTCGTCCTCGGTTTTCATCACTACAAAAATGACTCCATGCATCAGAAACAACGCGACTGTAACTCCCCCAATAAACAGTGCATAAGGATTTAGAAGTGAAGAAAAGTCGCCAATAAATTCTCCTTGAGCATCCAATGGAATTCCCCGTACTAAATTTCCGGCTATGAGTCCAAAATCGAAGCTTATAATTAAGCTTGCAAGACTGAACATGACATCCCAGCACCATCGCCACCAAGCCATAGGCTGTTTACTGCGAAATTCAATTGCGACAGCCCTAAAAATGAGCCCTGAAAGCAGCACCATCACAGGTATATAGAAAGCTGAGCAGACTGTTGCGTATACATTAGGAAAACCAGCAAAAAGGGCTCCGCCGGCAGTGACAAGCCAAACAGCATTTCCATCCCATAAAGGCCCAATTGAATTGATCATAATTCGCCGATCTTCATCTTTTTTGGCAAAAAGATGCATCATGCCCACACCTAAATCAAACCCATCTAAAATTGCATATCCCGTTAGAAGAATCACAAAAACTGAAAACCATATAAATTGTAGATCAGAAAATAGGTTAAATTGAGAAACCAAAATGTTCATTTTTTTCCTTATTTAAACTCTTCTATAAGCTGGATCTTCGATATCACCAGGGCCGTGAACAATTTTTTCATTTAATATGTAAATAAACAAAACAAAAAGAAAAAAATAAACGAATCCAAACATAATGATAGATCCGAGAATTTGATTGGCTGTTACAGATTTCGAAAGGCCATCGGAAATTCTCAAAAGATCCTGGACAATCCATGGAAACCTGCCCATTTCTGCTGTCACCCACCCAGCCTGATTACCAATTTGTGGAAAAAGAACAGATATTACTAAAAGCCTCAACACCCATGTTGCAGAGAAAAGCTTCTTCTTACTCCACAAGTAGAGTGCCAGCACCGCACAAATCACCATACATACCCACATGGCAATCATTAGGTGATAAGTCTGGAATACCGCCCTCACATTCGGCCAATCTTTTTTCGGAACTGTATTGAGTCCCTTGATTTCTCCCTCTGCATCTCCTGTAGTTAAATAACTTAGAAGTTTGGGTATGGCAATGCTGTAATCAATACGTTCATCTTTAACATTCGGAATACCAAAAATATTAAGTTGAACTCCTTTGCTCGTTTCAAAAATACCCTCTATTGCAGCAAATTTTGCAGGTTGGTTCTTAGAAACTCCTCGGACACTAGAATCTCCACTAAAAAATTGCATTACTAAAGCAATCGAAGCCACAGTTAATCCAATTTTCATCGTCTGTTTAGAAAATTCAAAATGTTGTTTTTTTAACATATAGTAAGCTGAAATACTTATGACCAGGAAGGCACCTGATAACCAGCAGCCAATGATACTATGAGCAAGACGATCCATCGAAGAAGGATTGAAAACCATCGCCCAAAAATCGGTAATTTCGGCTCGCGCAGCTAAACCTTCACCAACAATATGAAATCCTGTGGGAGTTTGCATCCAAGAGTTTGCCACAATAATCCAAATCGCACTAAAATGGGCCCCCAAGCAAACCATAACAGTAGAGAAAAAATGCATTTTGCGCCCGACACGGTGCCATCCAAAGAGTAAGATTCCCAAAAATCCTGATTCTAGAAAAAAGGCAAAAACACCTTCGGCAGCTAGTGCTGAACCAAAGACATCTCCTACATAGCGTGAGTAAGTCGACCAGTTCGTCCCAAATTCGAATTCCATGACAATACCGGTGGAAACCCCTAATACAAACGTAAGAGCAAAAACCTTTGTCCACCACCGAGTCATTTGAAAGTATAGAGGGTTATCGGTTTTTAGGTAACATGCTTCCATGATAACAAGGATTAGACCTAGTCCAATACTCAGTTGTGGATAGATGTAGTGGAACATAATTGTGAAAGCGAATTGTATACGCGCAAGAATTTCAGCATCCATAGTAAAAAACCTCGTGGTAAAAATACACCATAAGAGAAGATGAGCTATGGAAGCAAGAAGTTTGTCTTTTATACTGTGCGCAAATTAGGTTTTTAAGGACAGATCAATTTCAATCTCGGGAAATATGTTTCAAAACAACCCCGAACACGTGTAATGAGAGTAAAATTAGAAATGGCTGCGTGTGCACCGATATAAAAATCTGGCAAAGGAGACATCTAGCCCCTGAAGATTTTCGATGTTTTAAAAAACATTTTCCTGCCAAAAAACCAGCTTCCCACGGAAGAGCAGCTCGGTGAAAAATTGTTGGAGGTAAAACATTATCATAATAAATTTCGAAATCTTTATTTTATTGATTTTTAATCCTATTATGACAAAATAAATAACTAAAAACGTGGAGGATCTGTGGCACAAACAAAGATCATAGGCATTCTAAACGCAACTCCTGATTCTTATTTTGCAAATTCCCGCTGTGAAAATGTTGAAAAAGCAGTAGCTTACGCAATAGAATTAGAAACTCAAGGTGCAGATATAATAGATATTGGTGGCGAATCGACTCGCCCAGGGTCAACCCCCGTTACCGTCGAAGAAGAATTAACACGTATCATCCCACTTATAAAAGCCCTGAAACACCACATTAGCATTCCACTATCTATTGACACGACGAAACCTGAAGTTGCCTTGGCTGCGCTTGAAGAAGGTGTTACCCTCCTTAATGATGTTTCAGGTTTTTCATCTTCGAAAATGCGTGAAATTGCTGCCGGTTATGAGGTTGATGTCTGCGCAATGCATGCTATCCCATGGTCAACAGATCATAATGCGAAAACTTACTACCCAGACGGAGTAATTACAACCCTTTTACGTTGGTTCGAGACAACTGTTAAACAATTGTTAAGCAGCGGGATTTCTGAAAAACATATTATTTTAGATCCCGGTATTGGATTCGGGAAAACTGTTGCCGATAATCTCGAAATCATATACCATCTACCACAGTTGAAGAATTTCGGTTTTCCATTACTTCTTGGGATTTCTCGGAAGTCGTTTTTAAGCAAAATTTTAAAACTTCCTACTGCAGAGCTATTACCGGCAACACTGACAATTAATGCCCTTGCAATCCAAGCCGGTATCGACTACATTCGCGTTCACGACGTGAAAGAGCACAAGGAGGCTATTCTACTTTTGCAGAAATTACTAGACGTTAACTTACATTAAAAATTTTTTATGCACATTTTGCAATATACAGTTCCATTTTTAGAAATATTCATGATCGCACTGATGATTTATTATTTTCTTTCCTTCTTTTGGAACACTCGTGCCATGGATTTAGTTTTTGGCTTAATGGCATTTTTAATATTCTTCGCATTCTCAAGTTGGATACATTTGCCTGTCCTAGAAAAATTGATGCTTTATTTCATAAACGTTGCCATGATTGCCTTATTAATCATCTTCCAACCTGAACTTCGCCTTGCACTTTCACGGTTAAGCGTCAAAGGTAAGAAATACCATGAGGTCACTGAATTTGATCGATTCCTAGACAACATAGCTCAGTCGATCTACAAATTTTCTGAACGTCGTATTGGAGCACTAGTCGTCCTGGAAAATCAAGACTCACTGGATGAGTATGCTAACAAAGCTGTTTTGATTAATGCTCACTTTTCCTCAGAATTGCTTGAATCGGTTTTTACTACGACAACCCCTCTGCATGACGGAGCAGTCATCATACGTGGCACAAATATTTTATCTGCAGCAACAATTCTTCCTTTGGCAGATGATCCAACACAGCTATCTAAATCGATGGGGACCCGTCACCGCGCCGGGCTTGGATTCAGCCAAGTGACTGATGCCCTAGTTATAGTCGTTTCTGAAGAAACCGGCAAAGTCTCCATTGCTCGTGATGGAATTATGACTAGAGGCGTCAAAATTGATCGCTTCAAAGGAATTATACGCAGCGTCTTCACACCGCCAAAGACTGCCATTGAAACTAGTATCGATGCACTAGGGTGGCTCAAAAATGGACTAGGATGGATGAAAAAATGGAATCAGTAATCTCCTCATTTTTTTTTCATAATTGGCAACGTAAACTGCTAGCTTTACTCACAGCAATGATCGTCTGGTTTTTTGTAAGTCATTCTATCACTGAAACAAAAATGATTAGAAATGTTCCTATTCGCATTTCTAATCTTCCGAATGACAAAACGATTGTAGGCCTACTATCTAATGGTATCTTAAGCAAGCGTATAAATTTGACGCTAACAGGGGCCAAGGATGTCATAGAAGAGATTGAGCCTGGTGATTTAGAGGTCAACATTGATGCTTCTTCAATCGATCACGCCAACTGGATTGCACAAATCAGCAAGAAAAACCTCTTAAGTTTGAATCCTTCCATCGACTTAGCTAATAATATCAGTTCAGTCACTCATTCGGAATTTGTGATCAAGTTAAACCGACTGATGACGACAAAGGTTGTTATCGATATCTTGCCTCCGAAAGGAGAAGCTCCAAAGGGTTATGAATTTCTTGATATTTGGCCACAGCAATTAGAACAGACTATTAGCGGCCCTGAAGAAGAGATCAATCGGCTCAAGGCAAAAGGCTTGCAAATAGCTTTCAATCTGGATGACATTTTAAAAACAGATCTTGACAGCCTTAAAAGTCTACAACAAGGTGGCAATAACAATGAAGTCAGTTTCACTGTGCCCGCCAGCTGGAAACAAGTGGCAATACCATTTCGAAACTATGCTTTAGAAGAGATTAATGACCCCAGCGCTGCGCATCTTCGTATTGACTTTCTAAGGCATGAATTTTTGCCTATTGAACGAGAACTGCCTGTACGAGTGTTTTTTCCGACTGAAAATTTGGCTGAATTAAATCCCGAAAAGATCACCCTCGATAAGGGTGATATCCTCACTTCTAAATATGGTGTCGACCTATTTGGACGTCCTCTTTATGTTAAAAACGTCAGCCGTTTATTTTTATATGTGATTCGCGACTCTCTTGAAATAGCTATTCTGGCATCATCTACAAACGAAAATGATGCACTCCCCTGGAGTCTTGAAGTAATGACACCACACGATTTGGAAGAAACATATGTCGCCTATCAGATGGCTAATGGAAAACAGATTAGCAACGCTTTATCAAGAAGCAGAGAAAAACTTTATAGAAAACGTTTTAGGGATTACCTACAACATTTAGCATTATATTTATCAACAGATCATAAGTTAAACATCGACAGCACCATTAAGGATAACAAAATCAAAATCAGCGATTATTAACTTTGACACTTGGCGGCTTTCTCGTGCCCCTACCGGGGCGCACGTTTAGTAATGATCCGAACCCCGGGTTCCGCTATCGCTGCACCCGGGGCTATTAACAGTTCCCCCTACCGGGGGATAGAACATCGTTAATATAAGCTAAATTAGAAGACCTTAATGCTCCTATCATCCAGTAGGGGAAACTGTTTATGAAAGGCTAATTTAGAAGTCATTCATGCTCCTATCCCCCGGTAGGGGGAACTGTTAATAGCCCCGGGTGAAGCGATAGCGGAACCCGGGGTTCGGAGCATCACAAAACTGCGCCCCGGTAGGGGCGCCAGAAAGCCACCTAATACGCAGCCACATTTGTAAACTCGTTGCTTGATGAGAGTGCGGCGATGCCCTAGTACCCAGCCTAGGTCATCAATAAAAACTTTACAGTGTACTAGTCTCTTATAAGTCAGCCTACAAGCTGAAAGGCATTTTCAGGCCTTAAACACCTCACAGAAGACTATTCAAAATGCCAAAAGAACGCTACTTTGTTCCTCAAGAATTGTTATTACATGAAGATATTTCACTAGATGGCACAGAGATGCATCATCTAGTCACCGTCATGCGTTCAAAAAATGGTGATGTTGCTGAGCTCGTCAATGGTCATGGTGTATGCGCTCAAGCAAAAATTGTTCAAGTAGAAAAAAAACGCGTCATCCTAAATATTGAAGACTTATTTATTTCACAAAAAAGTACGACAGAAATCATTCTTGCCCAAGCAATTCCTAAACTTAATCGTCTTGATTTTATCATTGAAAAAGGCACAGAACTTGGGATGACCCAGATTTGGCTCTTTCCCTCTGAACGTGGAGAAAAGAAAACATTATCCCCCACACAATTGGAACGGTTACATCATCTTTCTGTTGCAGCTATGAAACAATGTGGCAGACTCTTTTTACCTGAAATAAAAGAACTTCCGCCTCTTTCGCAATGGCTACGTGCTGCAGAAGCAGATCCACTTTATTTTGGGTCATTGGATCCTC
Source organism: Parachlamydiaceae bacterium (assembly GCA_013817115.1). Lineage (GTDB taxonomy): Bacteria > Chlamydiota > Chlamydiia > Chlamydiales > Parachlamydiaceae > JACCRY01. The sequence goes on from JACDDG010000046.1 coordinate 10,646, forward strand.
AGGCGCCATTGTTCTTGGAAGCTTTAACCCAAAGTTCATCTTCAAATGCAATTTTCTGTGTGGGACCAGAAAGTGGTTTTAGCGCAAATGAAGAGAAAATATTAATTGGGTTAGGTGCTATCGGCACAAAGCTCAACAATCACATCTTGCGTACAGAAACAGCGGCTATTGCCGCTTTGGTATTGATGACAAGTGGAAAATGAAATCCAAGCCACGACTCAGATG
>JACDDG010000047.1 GCA_013817115.1 Parachlamydiaceae bacterium
ATCAAACTCAAGAAAATCTGCTTTTTTGTAGGAAAATGCTCTTCAAAGACAGTTATTTTTTTAACAAGTTGCTTTGCGTATGTTTTATCAATAGAAAAAGGATGCTCACTATATTTAATTTCACATAAGTTAATTATTCCATCTTCTCTATCAATTAAAAGATCGATTTGTGCACCTTCTTCTTTCGAGCCTTTTTTAGGAATATATTGCCAACTACCCAACCGACAATTAATATTTTGAAGATTTAAAGCTGACCTAATCTGAGTTACATGCTTTAGACAAACATTTTCAAATGCTTGCCCCAGCCAACTTGAGGCTACAGGACTTTTAACACGCCGCTGCCAATAATGTTCTTCGAGAAACCCTTTATCCTTTAAAATTGGAGCAATCCACTGAAGATGAAATAAAGTAAATTCATCGATAACTTTAAAATATTGATTCCTTGAAGTTTTGCCATAAGGAATAAATCCCTTAATAAACCCAGAAACCTCTAGCTCTCGAAGGCGAGCATTTAATGTACCTCCAGAGGCAATTCTTGTAGAAGCAATTATTCCTTCACGTGAAAGCGAATTTCCACACTTTACAATAGCTTTAACAATCGCTAGATTTTCCGCGGCTTGGGTAAAAAGAGAATTAAAAAGATTTTCAAATTCATCATATAAAAGTCCATTCTTGTCGAAACAAAGCTGGTCAATTACTTGAGCAGCTGACAGTCCTTTTTGAATAGCTTTTAAATAAAAAGGAATGCCTCCAATTGCTAAATAAAGATCAAGAATTTGCTTATTTTTTAAAGGGATTGAACGGCTAACAAAGAAATCTTTCGTCTCTAATAATGTGAAGGGTTCAAGAAGCATTTTTTGAGTAATACGTTTGTGTAATCCCCCTTTTGCATAAATAAGCTTGTCAAGCATCCAAGAGGCTGCTGAACCGCAAGTAATAAAAATGAGATTATTCATTTTACTCCAATGCAGATTCCAGTAGTGGTCAAGAGATTGTAATAAACCGGAGCGTTTCGTTGCCATCCAGGGGAGTTCGTCAAAAAAAACGATTACTTTTTTTGATGAAGGAATTGATTTTAAATTTTGTGTGAGTAGATCAAAAGCTTCGTCCCATGAGCTTGATGTTTTTATCGGCACTCCACGAAAAAACGTCTCAGAAATGGCTTTCATAAAGTTTTCGATCTGGACTTTCATGGACCTATCTTTTAACCCTGCAGTTTCCAGGAAAATCCCTTTTTTGGAAAAATATTGGCGAATAAGATAAGTTTTGCCTACACGACGGCGCCCATAAAGGGCTAAAAATTCAGAATCTTTGGATGACCAAAGACGATCAAGAATTTCAAGTTCTTTCTTGCGACCTACAATTCCAATTGATTTCATCGATTCTCCATTATGACTATACATATAGGCCAAGAAGATATTTTTAGTTTTTCATCTTTATGAAAAGCATGAAAAAAATCTTTTATATGCAGCCACAACTCAACCTAAAAAAGAGTTGTGGCTGCATATAATATTATATATGCAGCCACAACTTTTAAATCTAGTCTTTTTACCGAATTCAAAAATCAATTTTTCTGATTGATATTTTTTTAAAACTTAAAGCCCTCGAAATTAACATTAGCTCGGGCTTTTTTTATTGTTTCTTCAAAACTTTCATCATCACTACTGGAATCTCTACTTCTTTTTTTGCTAGTGGAACAATTGCTTTCAGACTCTTCGCAATCTTCTGACTCTTCTTCATTCGAAGACGTGACATTAGAATCAAATTTGAAGTCCCACACAGTCCAAACAATTTCATCTTCTGAAATTATTACAGATAAGGACTCATCATCTTCAGCGAGGTTAAACTGAACACCTATGATGTTAAATTCTTTTGATAGAGATAAAAACTCTGATTCGATTTCTATAGTAGAAAGACCGCCCACTTCCGGACCATCACGGTAAGGCAATTGGCCTCCTATTAGATAAAATTCAATCGACTCAGGTTTACAGCCTTCTTTCTTTAATTTTTTTTGAATTTTTTCAAGAACATCCCTTGGTTCGATCATGGTAGTGAAATGTGATAAACCTAGGCATGTGCCATTTTTTTCGCTAATTCCTCGTGCCATTACTGCAATACAAACTCCCAGACCAGATGTGAATAAGCTAGGATGTTTTTGATTTTTTGTTATTATGACTGCGATCTCATCCATTTGAATCTCTTTCATACTTGGATAAGTTTTATCTTGCGAGACCTTTTTTATCCCATTATGTTCAAAAAGAGTCGAGTATTTAGTTTTTAGACGATCAAAGTCATCTTGACTTTGTTTTCGCAATGCAACAAATTTTTCATCTGGCATTTGGTTTAAATTATTATTAATAACATCACCAGCATTATAATAGTAATCCAGATCTGATAAGCCTTTATTTTGATAGCGGTCAAAAGGATTGCACACAGGCATGCTAAAAGGGTTCATGATTTATCCATGGTTAATAGTAGTATTTTTTGAAATGAAATTTAGGACAAAGGACAAAGGAGAATGAGGACTTCAAAGACCAGAAAGACATTCATAATTATTGTGAGTGCCCTTATGGTTCTTGAAATCTTATTGTCCTTTGCGGCTTGATTAGAAAACCACATTAAAAGGTTTTATCTACGCCCGTAACGAACACGATCATGCACGGTACCGCTAACGGCCTGCGAAAAGCCATTTACGACTGCCTTAAATAACGAATCAGCCACAAGTTTAATCACTCCAATAGTCGCAAAAACAAAATCGTTTTTGAAGTTTCTTGCGTAATCTGATATTCTACCGGAATTTGTTCTATACCAAGCTGAAATACCAGCGAACCCTGCTGCGGTCCCTAAAGCTGCTAAAATTCCATAAGCAACCATTGCGACTGTAGAAATAGCTGGATTGGTAATTGCAATTACGCTAGCTATAGTCACAGCAGAACTTACAATAACCGCTGTCGCTGTCGCGAAATTAACATTTGTATGTATTGTCATTTATTTCTACTCCTTATTTTTTTTAATTTGCGCATAAAAAGCAAAGTTAATTGAATGTAACAAATCATTTTATGTAACTCTAACTTTTTTAGTTTAACATAACCTCCAATTAAACACAACAAATTTTTATACGCCAATAATTTCGTGGTAAAAGGACGATATAAAAAATATGGTTTTTATGAAGAATTGGGGAGCAGATGTCTAGTACTGCGTTCGATAAATCCGCTTAAAACAAAAATTATTTTAAGCTCAAAGATTGCACCTTTGGTTTCCGTGGCATACACCAGTGTGTAGACGCGAAAACCAAAGGTGCAATCTTTGAGAATTAAAATATTTTTTGTTTAAGCGGATTTATCAAACGCAGTACTAAAGCGTAACCGCGTGATTTTTTTAATATATGTTAAAGTATTTTTTAACGCAGAGACGCGGAGACGCAAAGACGCAGAGGAAGGCAAGGGAAGGTTATAAAGAGATAATAGCACACTTTTTCCGGCCTCCATCAAGAACATACAATTTGCATATAATGTTATAATGAAAAGGGGCCATTGGCCATGCCATTTAGGGCTATTGGGGCCATTTAGCGGCACAATATGTTGTTTTTTATGTTGACATTAATTATAGTCATGTGATAATTTATTAAAGTCTTGCACGCCTGACTTATATGGCCAGGTTTAAATCCAATGGGATTTTTCGCGGTTATAAAAATTAACCATATAAAATCAAGGGAAAAATTTATGTTATTAAATTTCAATCCACTTTTAATGGGCTACAAAATGATTTTCAGGTTATGATTTAAGATGCAAACCTTTTTCAAAATAAGATTTAGTTAGAAATATGATTGGAATGCCTTTCTATTCTCTTCGCTGACTTTCAAGCAGAAGCTTCAACGCCTCTTGCTTCATGCGAAGATGAATGCTGTACAGACCATTCGAACGGCTTGGAGTCAGACTCGCATTAATACCAAGCTCTTCCAAGCAGGCTGGTGGGCATTTTAATATAACCTCAGGCGCTTCTCCACTATAAATCTTTAACATTAAGACCGCTAAGCCAGAAGAAATTAAAGCATCTGAATTTGTTTCAAAAATGACATTTCCTTCTTTTAAAAAAGCGTGAATGTACATGATGCTTTGACACCCCTGAATAATATTTTCAGGAATTTTGTATTCATTCGAGAAAGCAGGCTGTTGACGTCCGAGATCCATGATTTTTTTATACTTGTCTTCTTCCGTTTTGCAATTAGCAAACAACTCTTTGATTAAACCTTGCTTTCTTAGGCACTCTTCAAACATTAAAGCCTACTTATTTTTTAGTCACATCTTGTTCTTTTCTGATATCAAATTCAAGTTTCCATTTGCGATCGTCATTTGCTACACACCACAATTCTAATACCCCCAATTCAGTCACTTTTGATTTCAATTTCACTTGAACTGTTTTACCGTCCTCAGGCCCTTTATCAAGCCTAGCGTCAATCGAATGCAGTTCCGTCAACAATTGTTTCCATCGCTTCACCACAGTCCCCATCAGTGCCTGAGATCCGTCTTCAAATTTCTCTGTAGCGTGACTAAAAAAGCGAAAAGATGCCTGCTCGCCAAGAACTAAAGCAAATTGTTGTCCCTCAAGTGTTTGTTCAGACCCTTCTTCCATACCAAAAGGGGCTACGCATATGGCACGCATCGGGGTTTCAATTCCAGGTACAGCCGGAGCAGCATCTTCAACTCCGATGAAATAACTGCGACTGATACCACTTTTAATACGAATAGCCTTGCCTGAACGAGCCATTCCGTAATAAACCGCCCCACGACTAACCCCAAAATCATAGTCAGCATTGGAAAGCTCTTTGACTTCAAGTTGGTTGAACTCCTTGGCCCACACGTTTAATTGCGCAAGCAATCTTTCTCGGATTGCAATGGCTTTTGTGGTTCCCCCGTTAAATAACACCGCTTTAGGAACAATAAATCGCTCTGTATTACCCTCGGTGCCTTCACCCATCTGAGACAAGAATCTTGCTAATTGGCTAGTCACCCGAGGATCTTGAGCATATGGAAGACCAATCTGCTTTATCCCTAAATGCTTTTCAACTTTAGATTGCTCTGTAGCAGGAACATCTGGGAAGAATCCATCTAGAATAAACGAAAGGACTTCTTCTTTTGTTAATTCGACTTTTAGTGTATTTGCAATTAAGCGGCTTCCCCGTCCAACAATTGTAATATCACAACTTTTAGGCGGTTGTGCACTAAGCAATTTTTCCTTCGCCTGACGTGCCGCCTGTACAATAGCTTGCATTTGCCAATCGTCAATTTCATGATCTTGTTCTTCAAATTTAGCTTTTGCTAAATGAGCTAAACTCAGATCTAAATTATCTCCTCCTAGTAATAAATGTGCTCCTACAGCAGTACGATTAAGCTGAAGATTTCCATTTTCTTCATCAATAGAAATTAAACTAAAGTCGGTCGTGCCGCCGCCAATATCGATCACAAGTAAATGATCGCCAACAGCTAAACCTTTTCTCCAGTCATCAGCAGAAAGGTGCAGCCAAGCATAAAAAGCAGCCTGAGGCTCTTCGAGCAGAATTACTTCAGGATAATTAGCCAATTCAGCAGCTTCAAGAACCAGCTGTCTAGCGCTTGGATCAAAAGAGGCCGGTACGGTGATGTAAATTTCTTGGTCCTGGAAAGGAGCATCATTAAGACTGTGTTCCCAAGATTCGCGTAAATGTAATAATATCTCTTTGCATGCTTCTAAAGGGCTTACTTTCGTGTGGGTCGAGTCAACTCCTAGTGGTAACAAAGGAACCCTGCGATCAATCCCTTCATGACAAAGCCATGATTTCGGTGAAGAAATAAGCTGCAAAGGAAGCTCTGCTCCACGCTCTTGAGCAAATCGGCCTAGAGCATAAGTCCGCTCCGGCGCCCACGGTAACGATGCTACTTTCTGAGTTAGCTCCTCCGGCAAAGGAAAATAAACAAAAGAGGGTAATAGGGGCTCTGCCCCTTGAGTGCCCGGAGAAACAAGTTGAGGAATGTTGAATTGCTGAATATCGCTTTTTTCATCGTCCTTAAGAACATAGGCTAGGGTGCAATTGGTGGTTCCAAAATCAATTCCAATTAAATAATTTGACATTTAACGAACCTCAACTTCAGCCGGACATATAATATCGCTAGATTGTTCTCCTACTTTTTTAGGTAATGATCGCTTGTGGGCTTTCCAGCCACGATGCCTAATCACACCACTCAAAGAAAGATCGCCTCTCACTTGACCTACAATTTTAATTTCAGTCGGATCATAACCCGCGGGGACCATAATAGTAGCCCCCTCATTCTCGTCCATAACAGGACGAATTGTAACAAGTTCTTCAAGACTTTGGCTACAATCATGATGAATTTTGCGTACTGCGGCGCCGACTTGAGCGTCACTAAAAGTGGAGATATCTTCTTTGAAAAAATCGATCATGCGGCCAGATTGTTGTAACAGAGCTAATAATCGTAAGTGAGAATGATCAGCCACAGAGACAGCTCCAGCAACTTGAGAAGGCATTTCATCAAGAAATAATTGTGTCTTCTCTGGTTCTTTAAGCGCTCTAAAGAAAGCCTTAAAGGCAAGCATTAATCCCATATATCTCTCCTTTTCCTCATGTAAAGCGCTGTGTTAAATTTAGGATTCTGCCGACGCTAGAAATTGTATCAAAAATTTGCCATTTTTTATTTGCACTGCAGCTTAATTTAACATGTTCAGTTATATGCGTCAACACTCGTTAACTTCGAACTATGTTTTTGCTCGATAACTTTTCTGCCCTTTTGTTTAATTTTTGATGTTTTTAATAATTTATAAACTTGCTTATACGGCGCCTTCCTTATTTGCTCGGAATTGTTTTTTATTGCCATTAACGGATTAAAACTATATGAAAGGGATCAGCCTAAAGGAGACATTTTTTAAAAAAGCGTGAATGTACATGGTGCTTTGACACCCCTGAATAATATTTTCAGGAATTTTGTATTCATTTGAGAACGTCGGCTGTTGACGTCCGAGATCCATGATTTTTTTATATTTGTCTTCTTCCGTTTTACAATTAGCAAACAACTCTTTGATCAGACCTTGCTTTTTTGGCACTCTTCAAACATTAAAGCCTACTTCTTTTTAGTCACATCTTGTTCATTTCTGATATCAAATTCGAGTTTCCACTTGCGATCGTCATTTGCTACACACCACAATTCTAATACACCCAATTCAGTCACTCTTGACTTCAATTTCACTTGAACAGTTTTGCTGTCCCCAGGTCCTTTATCAAGCCTAACATCAATCGAATGCAATTCAGTTAACAATTCTTTCCATCGCTTCACAACAGTCCCATCACAGCACTTTTCCGAATGTAAAAGCGCTGTGTCAAAATTGAGGATTCTGCCGACGCTTGAAATTTTATCAAACAGTTGTCAATTCGTTATATGCACTGCAATTTAATTCATCATGTTCAGTTATTTGCGTCAATTCTTGACAACTTCGATACTATATTTTCTTACTCGACAACTTTTCCGCCCTTTTATTATCTTTTGAGGAGGTTTTCACTAGTTTATAAACCTGCTTATGGTGATCACTCCCTCTATTACAAAAAATTATCTTCTTGGAATTGTTTTTAGTTTGCACTATTTTTTTGGCAATTTTTACGGTTTCCTTTGCCGGAACAACTCCGTTGTCCAATATTTTTTGAATAGTTGTTTTTGATGAAAATTTAACAGCAGAATTTAGTGTGTCCACAGTGGGAATTACCCCTATACCCAAAAGATACGCTACTTTCATATCTGAATTTATGGCTGTATTTAAAGTTTCTACAGTCGGGATAGCGTCAAATTTCATCAAAATTTTTAATACATCAAGAGATAATTCATCACATGCCATATTCAATGTTTCAGTCGTAGGCACTCCTCCGGCTCTCAATAATACCTGTAGAATGTTTTCAAAGTTTAGGTCATCACGACAGTCAATGATTGTTGTGTGCAATGTGGCTGTCGTTGGTCTTGCACCAAACTCTATGAATAATTCCAAAATATCTTTTAATTTAGAATAAAAATTAAAATTACTAATAAGAATCTCTAAAGTTTTTGAAGTGGGCAGGGCCCCTCTCTTCATTAAATTTACCATTTTTTTTAGGGAATTGCCGTCATTATGCAATTTCACATACAAATTAAGATCCTCATGAAGTTTTTTGTATTCCTTAGATAAAAAAATGACATCATAAAATAATTTCGGTTTCTTTAAATTTTTAAATTCGGCAAACAAAGAATTAAATAAAAATTTCATGTCCCCATCAGACAATTGCATTAAAACTTCATTAACGCCTTCCACAAAAGTGAAATAATTAATTTTACGATCAGTAGTCAAAATAACGCTTTTTACATTTTTAAAATTCACCAACTCTAAAATTTTATGTTTTTGCTCAACGTGCAAACCTTTATTTAGATAACTGGCTAAAAAATGTGCCATATTTTCCATTGCAGCAAAATCTTTTTTTTGAAAAATTACAGCCACTCTTTGATTCCACAACCTATTTATCAATGATGCTGAAAAAACGTTCATACCATTCAAGCAAGAAATTACTTTGCCAACTATATCCCCAGGTAAAACTTTATCGTTTTGATTATCTCGCTGACTAATGGGAAATTTATGCCCACCATAAAAATTTACCCTCGAAACTTCCATTTTTTGCCCCTTGAAAATTTAATAAATTAGTTATTTCCCAAAAATTTGTAAATCAACAAATCCAATAATTTATTGTACATAAAACCAAAATACTTAACACCATAAATTCACCTCAAGATTTTTAATTAAATTTTTATTAATGATTATAAATTGAGATTAAATTTTATATGATATTTTTTTACTTGCCAATTCCTCATTTTAAATATATGAAGAAGGATCTGTCTAAGAGATATATTCTTCAAAAAAAGGGATTAAGATGCAAACGACTCAAATGAGCACGTGGATAGCCTTTTGTATTTTTATCTTATGTATGCTCTTCCTAGACTTGTTTATTCATGGGCGAAAGCCTCATTCCATTGGCATAAAAGAAGCCATTGGTTGGAGCATATTTTGGATATCGCTTGCACTCGGTTTTAATGCAATTTTATTTTACACTCATGGATCACAGAGTGCTATCGAGTTTTTTACGGGATATTTAATCGAAAAAAGTTTAAGCGTTGACAATTTATTTGTATTTCTCCTTATTTTTAAGTACTTTAAAACTCCGGAGCAGCATTTACACAGAATTCTTTTCTATGGAATTCTGGGTGCTATAGTCATGAGAGCGGTATTTATTTTTGGAGGAATTTTTCTAGTCCAGGAATTTCGCTGGCTTCTCTACATTCTTGGCTTATTTTTGGTTTACATAGGCCTTAAAATGACATTTCAAAAAGAAAGCGAGATTCATCCTGAACAAAATCCCCTTTTAAATTTTGTTAAGAAATGGGTAAGAGTGACACATGAATATAAAAACGATAATTTTTTTGTAAAGTTAGGAGGAAAGTATTACGCGACACCTTTATTTTCGGCACTTTTAGCAGTTGAATTTTCTGATCTGGTATTTGCTATTGACTCGATCCCTGCCATTTTTGCAATAACCCTAGACCCTTTTATTGTTTTCACATCAAATATTTTTGCTATTTTAGGCCTTAGAGCTTTATTTTTTGCTCTGAAAGCTTCTTTGGAATTCTTTCATTATTTGCATTATGCTTTAGGGATTATTTTGACATTTATAGGAATGAAAATGCTTATAGCACCGTGGATACATCTTCCAATAATTGTGACATTGGGATTTATTGGAAGCTCTTTAGCTATAGCAATAATACTTTCTGTCCTTTTTCCAAAAGACAATAAGCACTGATGCTGATGGAAACGTGAAGAAGTTTTAATTTGAAAATTGGAGACCAAAAACTGTTTGATAACAGGTCATTAGATGCTCTACACCCTGAATAGCTCTGTGGGGAGTCTTTTCTTCAGGGAGGTTATACGCCTTAGCGATTTCATTTTTTGATAGATTGATACATTCTGGGAAGAGAGTTTCTGTATTTTTGGTCTTTTGAAGAACAAGAGCCCAATACATAGAGGCGAAATCCAGCCAATGGTATGGCCAATTTAATCTTTCCTGGGTATAGACATCCACAAGCTGCATAAAAAAGCCACGATCAAAAGCTGGATTTTGACATATAAACACAGCTTTACCTCTTTCAATACCAAGAGAGGTATAAATCGAAATAATCTCATCTGAAACAGTAACTGAATCTTTACCGGTTGAAATTTGTTCGTAGGTATATCCATTAATCTGAAGGCTTATGGGATCGGCTCGTTCCCATACACTTGTAGGCTGTTTGATTAAACTTTGGTAACGGCATTTACGTTGGCATGTCACCATATCCACAACTTCAAAAGCCACATCAATCGGACAATGCCGAGTAGAATCTAGACCAGTAGTTTCAATATCAAGAAATATTGCCTGCATGATAAGTGTTTAATCCCCTTTGAATACCCAGCATGGGCCATTATTTTACCTTTGACTAGAAATAAAAACTTTAGCAAATAAAATGTCTCGAGGCAAGAGAAAAATGGTCTAATAAAAGAAGTGGATAAAAATAAATGAGTTACTTGAGCCAAACTCATAATTTAAAAAAACAATAGAGAAAAATAATAAATAATGTATTAATTTCAAATATCGATATTAGAAAAAAAAAAAATGAATTCTTTCATGAAATTCTTGTGAAGAATTAGGCTGTGATTGCATTCAGCTAAAACTTTAGTCATATATCGAAGAGCGTTCCAATTTTGGATTTTTTGGCTTTGAGAAAGCCCCGCGATTAAGCGATCAAAAACGACCCAATATTATAATAT
>JACDDG010000432.1 GCA_013817115.1 Parachlamydiaceae bacterium
TTACTCATTTGTTCCAGTAGTGTTAACTTCATCATGCGTTCGAATATTAATTTTTCCGTTCAATTTCCAGTTAAAGTGATCAGAATTTTCTCCTAATTTAGCTGGAATATTCACATGAAGATCTTCAAATTCATAGGTTATATCTGCTCCTCTTCCGGTTAACTTATCATATAAGCTTGCAGCAAAATCAGGCCAAGTAGCTTCTGATGTTGTGGTTTTTTCTGCTGATTTATTAGCTTGTCTATTTTTTTCTGACATTTTTATCTCCTAGTGTTAGGTCCCTATAAAAACTCATCTAATCAAAAAATTTATTTAAGTGAAAGTTATAATTTTACTTTTTCAAACTTTCACTTTCTTTTGGACAACATCCGAATATAAAGCAGTAAACTTGAGGCAGATTTACGTGTCAAGCCATTGATCCATTTGCTTGACAGGGTAATACTATCATGATAGTCACATTAGGTGATGGAAGTCGCATTTTACTTTATTTTGCTACTTTTTTTTTGATCTAACTTCTAAAAATCATTTTCTAATTGAATGCAAAGCACACTGAAACCGGGACGCGAAGTCTTTGCTTTCAAATCATTTTGAGAAAACTTTGTTGTTACCAATCTAAGTCTACGCATCATCCCTTCAGCCTTCTGCTGGGGGGGTAAACCGCTGTATTCAATTGCCCCATGCATGAGTATTGCTTCAATATCAGGAGAATAAATACCACAATATAACAATAACTGATCTCCTTCCTTTAAAGAAAATACACTTTCATTAAATTCAGCCCCACTCACCTTTAAATGAAAATTACTGTTGCTCAAAGGTTCAAGGATTTCACCGCCCTTTGGGATCCGCCACAAGTAACCATAACCACATGAAATAAAGCTTAAACTCTTTTGATTCGGAGATATACTTAAGCTACATAAAGCGTACGGCGCACTCCCTGGATCTTCCAACAATAGCTTATTTAATTCAGAGACAAACTCTTTTAAAGAAGACTTTGTTTTCAATAAAGCTCGCGCCATTCCCCGTATTGCCGAACTAGAAATAATAGCTTCACTATCCAATGCAATTGATTCTCCAAATAAAATCACAAAAGAATCTTCAGAGAATTGTAAAAAATCTCCGTAACGACTCGAATTAACTGAACCTTCAGTTGTCGCTAGACCAATATTCAGCAATGGCCATTTCGGAATGTCACGATTAAAAAGAATTTTCTTGGTTTTTTGCAAATTATCGAATAGTTCACTCGTTTGATCCCCTACTCTCCTATCTTTTTGCAATGCCTCTGAATTTAAATATTCGCTTAAATCTCCAATGAAATCGACGATATCTTGATATCGCTCATTTGGATTGTGTTGCAAAGCCTTAGACAAAATCTTCTGCAAGCCCTTAGGCATTAAAGAAAGATGCACATGACCATGACTAAATCTGCCTAAGACAAGTTCATAGGCAATAATTCCCAGAGAATAAATATCGGATGGATAGGAAACGTTTTCTGGGTTTTCACGCTGTTCTGGGCTCATGTAAATAGGAGTGCCGATCGTTCGATGAAGGAAAACACTGCGTTCTTCTTCCTTAACATCAGCTAAAAGTTGAGCAATACCAAAATCAATGACTTTGATATTCCCATCTTCAGTAACTAGGATATTTTCTAATTTTAGATCACGATGAATTATACCATGAGTATGAAGATGACATATGGCATAAGATATTTCCAAGATCATCTCGAGGGCTCTTTTCAGAGACAGAGGATTCTCTAAAAGGTATTGCCGAAGGGATCCCCCTGTAATAAATTCCATCGCAATATAGTACCCATGCTCCCATGGGCCATGGCAGTACATTTTGACGATATTAGGATGATCAGCAATCGACAAAATCTCCGCTTCGCGTAGAAAGCGCTCCATAATGTCTTTTCGAGATGCAAATTTGGGGAGCAATATCTTTATTGCCACCGGCTGATCTGTCTTTAGATCGGTTCCTAAATAAAGAAAGTTCATTCCGCCGCATTGCAAGAAACTTTCAATTTTATATTGACCGATCTGCTGCAGTTCCTCTAAATAAGAATGGGACTCCCCGTCATCTGACCTGGGCAGTGGTTCAGTAGGGTGTTGCCCTTGATCGGACCACTGATCTGACCATTGATCTGTTTCTGTCATTACAAAATTATGCCTTATCAAGAATGCGCACGCCTAGAGAATCGCCAATCTTTAACAATTCTCCTTTGGCAATGACAACGCCGTTCACAACTAAATCCACTCCATTTTCCGGATGGATATTCAATTCTAAAAGATTTCCCGGCTCAAGATCCATTAACTTTTGCACAGAGATCTGTACTCGACCGACTTCAACAACAACCGTCATTGGAATGTCAGCAATCGAAAGAGGTCCAGCGGGAGCTCCTAAAGCAACCTTTGGTCCATCTTGACTTTCATCATCTTCGGTTGATGCTGAAACTTCTGTATCTTCTTTATCTTCTGTATCTTCACCTACTGCAGTAGCAGTCTCCTTAGTTTTTGATGTAGCTGGCTTCTCTGGTGGGGCAGATTCTATGTCATCAAATTCACTAAATTCATCTTCAAAACTACTAAACTCTTCATCAAATGTGTCAGCCAATTTAGCCTCCTGCGGGGGTGGTGATGGGGG
>JACDDG010000433.1 GCA_013817115.1 Parachlamydiaceae bacterium
CCAAAGGGAACACCCATGGCTATGCTCAACCCTACAGCAGCAAAGATACTCCAATTGTAGGGTCAACATTCAAAAACCCCTATGAGGCTGTCCTTAAAACATTGATGGCATCCTTGCATGCTCCATTGAAGTCAGAGGAGGTTAAAAAATTAACAACTCAGATGAAATTAATGGCTGAGGCTAAATCCGAAAAAACAAAGAAACCTTTCGCTGAAACTTCCACAGCCCTCTTGTTTGAAAACTGGACTGCAGGTCGCCTCAAGTTAAACGAGATGTCAGAGTTATCATCCAATCAGGCTATTTGGGATGAGATAACAACTCTTTTCAATGAAAAGTATGCTCCTAGGATGTCTTATGCACGATTATTTGCTGTTCCGGAAATTGAATATTTCACTGAAAATCTCTCCTGCAATTCTCAAAATTTTGCTTCAATTTTCTCTTCTTTCTATGCTGCAACCGGAACTCCGAGTCCTGAAGAAATTTGCCCCAGCGGTACTAAAATACTTTGGGATCCGGGAACAGCAGGAGAATTCGTCGATCATATCTGTCATACTTGCAGCAGTGAAGATATTTCCGAACTAGGAAATCGCTCACCTCAAGAAGCTTTGCAAGAGCAATTAGAAACCCAATTCCATTTTGGTTCCGACAAATTGGCTCTCATAGACAGTGGCTCCTTATTTTATGGCATCAATAATGAAACCGTTGTTAAAACCATATTGGATCACATTAAAAAAGTTCGACCTGATTTAAAAGCTGTAGTTTTCTTTAATACTAAAAATGAATTAGTTCTTCAAGAAATTGGCAAAGAGACTGTTCCTTTTGCCAGCTCTGCTATTCCCCCGGAACAAAGAATTACCTACTTTGATCAAAGCCACTCCTTCGGAGCGGATGTCCCTCAGGCCATTAAAGTGGGTGGAAAAATATCTGTCAGCGAAAAAACTATTTTTGAAGAGCTCATGCAGGGATGTTGGCGCATGAGAGGTTTAAAAACTGCTCAGCAAAGCATCTCTTTAACTGTTAATACCGCCACAAAAAAAATCATTACAGATAAAGATAAGCTTGAAATTCGCGATGTGATCATTTTTACAAAAAATAATGAAGCGATTAGTCAAGGTGAAGGAGCTTTTGCATCTGCTCAACATGAAATTGACGATGTAATTAGAAATGCCGTCTATGATGCTATGCTGGAGGCTCCCGATGTCACAGCGATGTTGAAATGTTTTAAAGAATTTAGTTCTTTGTTTATAACATCCAGCGATGAAGACCCTAGTGGTTACGGTGATCCTGAGATTGAATGCGATCCTAAATTAGCCCTAGAAGAGCTCAGCAGGCAGAAATTTAAAGTCATCGAAAAAAACCTTAATACTCAAGAAAAAAGAAATTCGATCAAAGAAAGCTTGCTTAGGGTGGGTCAAGGAAGTACATTTCCTGATAAAGTCAAGCTATACATTCGACAAGGCAAGCTTGTTGACAAGAGTAGTGATTTAGGAATAGCACAATATGTTTCTTTTCAATGCTCTCTATTTCAGTCACAAAACCAAGAAACGACTCGCAATCAAGATATCGAACGCAATCAGAACGTAGACCGAGAACAAAACCAAAATCTGCAAATTGATGTTAGTTCACAAGAGAATTATGCGGCAGGCAATGACTTAAGCTTGAAACCTGCGAAATGGGATGAGACAATTGATTATTTTGCTTCTCTAGAGTGGTGGAATATTTCTGCCTCTGCAGATAATGTGTTTTCTGATAAGCGAGAGGTTAAATTTTTTAACGTGCAAGATGCGTTGTCTCAATCAACAAACAAAATCTTAGGCGATGTTGGGGGAGCTTTCCAGGGGACAATGCACTGGTCTAATAACTTACAAGGAATTCTTGAAAGTGGTGAACTTGCCGAGCCATGCTCTAAGAAACAAATGATGCAATTGTTAGTAATTCAAGGACCGCAGAAAAATGGCGAACCGGCTCCGATAATCACGTGTGCTATTGACCAAGAGGAAGCTAATTTATGGCGTAAATGCTTGGAAGCTGACCATGCAAGCCTAATAGCAGCAGGACCTGTAAAAATTGCACTCTTTGATATTGCTCTGAATGAAATTGTCGCCTTTGGAAGGAATAGATTCGATAAAAAGATTCTTTTAGAACGTGAAGATTTTAGTTTGGACATTGCTCGCTGGAAGTTCCTTGCCGGTCATGTTGATCTGCAGAAGAATGCTTCGAATGCTATTAAGGGGAAAGATTCATTAATGAAGCGCTTTAAGAATTGGCTAGATGACAACAACACTGGAAAAATGATGGGTGCTTACACATCAATTTACAAATCTTATGGTTATGCAAAGATTGAAAACAGCGACATGCAAAGTTTATTTAGCATCTGTGACAGCGAAGCAATTCCTGAAATCCTGTAATATGCTGGCTCATTATTAATCATCGAAGCTAACATAGAACTTTAAGCCACAAACGAAATGCTAGCTCCCCTTAAATGCAGCAAAAATGTAGCTCATCATTCCGATGCCGATGTTGAGTTTAAACGTAGCTGACATATATACCGAAGTGCGTCCAAATTTTGGATTTTTGGCTTTGAGAAAGCCCCGGAATTAAGCGATCAAAAATGACCCAATATTATAATATGG
>JACDDG010000434.1 GCA_013817115.1 Parachlamydiaceae bacterium
GAAACTGCTATGGAAGAGAAACAGAATCACTTACAGAGGGGAAATTCGAAGAATTTCTGACACGCCAGTAACTTTAGGAGTTATCTTGAATTAGAGTCTATTGCAATGAAGGAGTTAAATCCAAAAGTTAATTTACAGCAATCTACAAATGAAGCACCAATTGTTAGTATAGAAAATTCCAATGAGTTACTAATAGAACAATGTTCTCAACAATTTAAAGGTTTTTCTGGACTCCTCGCCTTTCCCAAGCAACGACCCCTTACCCAAATTAATTTTAATGGAACAACTCTACAAGTAATACCAGTAAATACGAAAAATGAGATAATGGAAAGTTATGTGATTGTTGGAGATTCGCCATTTCAAAAATTAAAACTTCAAATTTATCAGCAAAATGAGCACTCTTACTGTTGTATAGATGACGGAGCCTCAGAAGTATGGTCTTTTGGAAAAATTAAAGAAGTTGATTTTCCTACTGTAACATCAAGTGAGCTCTTAAAGAAGTTTAAAGCTTCTTTAGGTGATTACATTGATACAAGTTTAGGAGGGCCGCCACCTCGACAAATTGGCATTGATAAGGATGGAATGACGATATCCTTTCCGAATACTACCCCGTCACATTGTTTAATAACGGCAGTATCAGACAGTGAAGTTAAATTTTTAGCTTGTTTAGATGGTGGCCCTCAATGCTATTCTTACAAATTGGTCAAAGAGTTAGCCGAATGGAAACTTATGATTTTAAATGGTGAAACTGAAGATCTAATATTTAATCTTTCTAAGAGAAAAGGTTAATATGCATTTGTAGGAAAATAAAGGGTTCTTTTTTCACTTATGTGAGGCCATTCTAAAATTAACTCCAAATATCTTCGTAAGCGAGACTAAAAAAAGTGATGAAGAGGTCATTTGCGCTAATTCAGTGAAAGGGCGTTACTTCCTGCATCTTTCAAGGCATTAATCACCTGGCAATAAGGACCGGGCCCATAACTAATTCGTGCAACCCCCAAGTCTGCAAGCTGCCTTGATGAAGGCATATCAGGCAACACCATTATATTGATAGGTATGACCGAAAGTCTACATAATTTTTCAATGTATTTGGCATCTCTTAATCCAGGAACAAAAAATCCACTTGCCCCTGATTCTGCATAGGCTGAGGCGCGGCTTATAGCGATTTCCAAAAGTTTGTCATCATGGTTAACAGGATCTGTTTGAAAAAAAATGTCTGTTCTAGCATTAATGAAAATTGGAATAGACATATTCTCTGCAACCTGGCGAATAGCATTTATACGCGCACATTGGTCCTCAGTTGAATACATCCCTTTTCCTCCAATGATCTGATCCTCAATATTTATTCCAACAGCTCCAGATTCGATCACCTGTTTAACGATTTCCTGCACTTGAGTTGCACTTCGTCCATATCCCCCTTCTAAATCGATTGTAACAGGAAGATGAACACTTGCAATTATCCGCTTCATATTAGCAAGCACCAGATCAAATGGTAACATTTCGCCATCTTCATACCCATGAGAAGCAGCTACAGACCAACTTCCGGTTGCAATCGCTTTTGCTCCTATCTCTTGCATTGCCCTTGCGCTTCCAGCATCCCAAATATTAAATAGTAGAAGGGGGTTGCCCTTGACATGCAAGTTGTTTAATAAATTGGCGAGTTCTTTCTGAGTCATCATCTTATATTCCTTGTTTTTCGTGGTTAATTAACCATTTTTTGCGTGCCAAGCCACCGCCATATCCACCCAATTCTCCATTCGTATTTATGACACGATGGCAGGGAATGACAATGGCAATTTGATTTGCGCCATTTGCTTGAGCAACAGCACGACAGGCTGTCGGTTTTCCTATAGCGTCAGCTATCTCGGAATAAGACCGTGTTTCAGCGGAAGGGATTTTTTTTAGTTCCTCCCAAACACGCCTTTGAAATGGAGATCCTAGAAAAAATATCGGTGTTTTGAATTCCATTAATACACCCTCAAAATAACTTTTCAGTTCATCTTCAATTGAATTAATCGGTTTCGTGCGACCTGGGATAATCGCTGATTTTGTTTTTTTCCTAAGACGCTCTACTTCGCGTTCTAAACCCCTTCGATCTACAAATTCTAAAAGATAAAGATCTTTCTCGTCAGAAATTGCTATCATTGGCCCGAGAGGGGTATCCAACCATGACGTCTTTAAAATATTGCTATGTCCTGACTTCGTGGGTGCAGCTCCCATAATGCGCGAAAATGCATCTCTAAAACCACTACTTGACTCATATCCAGTGGAGAGTTGTGCGTCGATTACTGCTTTACCAGCCCTAATTTGCTTCATCGCAAGCCCCATGCGCCTTGCTCGTGCATATTCAACAAATGTCATACCAAAACGTCTTTTGAACTGGCGGCGAGCTGTTGAGGCATCAACGGATAATGCTCGGAAATCTTTATCCTTCCATCGTTTTTCAGGATTTTCTTCAACTGCTTCTAAAAGAGATTGAATGAGCTTTGAAACATGATTATAGAGGTTTGCAAATGAAGTGATTGACTTCAATTTTCCGCATGGTATAATGAGAAGATTTTACTATGCAAATGGAGAGATATCTTGCTCAAGTCCACTGGAAAACCTCTTTGTCCTGAAGA
>JACDDG010000435.1 GCA_013817115.1 Parachlamydiaceae bacterium
GTGTATAAGTGAGCAAAGCAATCGGCAATCTTTAAAAATATTAGGAGTAGTATGTTATTTTGGAAACTATCTGTCTGTTTATTTTCAATTGTTTTGGTACAAAATCTTTCGGCACAAAAGATAACTGAAATTACCTATGATGACTTTAGCGACAAAGGGATTTCGTATTTCGATAAATGGAGCTTGCCCTATTATGGTACAGCCGGAGAAACATTTGTTTCGGAAGGGGGAGCTTTAAAACTGGGTTTTTTAAACAATCGCCTAAAGGTATCTGCTCCTGAATTTCATTGGTCATCAGATTATTTACTTCATGATCATGTGAAATATTTGGCATTAAGCACTACAAAGTTTCGTCTTCCTAAAGAAGGAAGTGTAATGTTTTCATCGATTATGAAAGCTAATGTTTTTCAGACTTATCCTAGCCTAAAAATAGTGGCGCGAAAAATCTCAAAGGATCAACCAATAGAATATAAAATCAACGAAGGGCGACAAGCAAGTGCAGTTTTGCGTATGTCAAACGCACATCAAACAGGGATGGTGTTTGATTGGGTAGTTTATGGAGATCAAGCATTTGCATTAACAGAACGTACTCATGATGCCCCCCTTTATCCCGCAAACATTCAGGGGGCTTATTGTCAAGTTATTAAAACTTTTCAACTAAGTTCTGGGGTTCATAATTTTGCCATTCGTTATTTTCGCAGTCTGCAAGCGCAATATGATCAAGTGGAATATTTAATTGATGGAAAAGTGATGACTACCATCAAAAATATTGGCATTCCACCAGATAAACAGAAAGGATACTTTAAAAATAAAACACGAGTTATAGATCCTTCTCAGGGTGTAGGTGAAAATCTTATAAATAAAATGACCACTATGATGATTGGACATGGACTATTTTCACGCGTTGATGTCTTTCCTTACCAGCAACAAGATTTAACAAACAATAGTGTCACGATTCCTTTGACAGGTTTGATTTTCAAAGACAAGGCTTCTAATCCCTATACTTCTAGCCGCCTATGGGGTCAGGGAGCCATCGGATTCTTTTACAATTTTAATGTAACAATGGTGACCCATTCCGAAACAAAGAAACCAGTAAAAATGTAATATTGTGTCCGAAGTAAGAAGGTGATAGTTTCAAAACTAGATATGTATATTTTTTTTAGAGGTTTTTTATGGATCATGGCTCAATATTTACTGACAAAACCGTTCTGATTACCGGCGGAACCGGGAGTTTTGGACGATGCTTAGCCTCACGTTTACTTCGAGAAAATCGATGCAAAAAGGTTATTATCTTTAGTCGAGACGAATGGAAGCAGTGGGACATGCAACAGTCAGATTCTATTTTTAGACATCCAAAGATTCGATTTTTCTTAGGGGATGTACGCGACAAAAGCCGCCTTGAACGCGCCTTTCAGGAAGTAGACATTGTTATTCATGCTGCAGCTCTTAAACAAGTTCCCGCCGCAGAATACAACCCTTCTGAATTCGTTAAAACAAATGTGATTGGAGCCATGAACATTATAGATGCTGCAATTATCTCTAAAGTAGAAAAGGTGATAGCACTATCAACAGACAAAGCATCCAACCCCATCAATCTCTATGGAGCCACAAAACTTTGTTCAGATAAACTGTTTTGCGCCGGAAATGTATACTCATTAAGGCAAACATGTTTTTCGGTAGTGCGCTATGGAAACGTTTTAGGAAGCCGCGGAAGCCTTGTTCCTTTTTGGCAAAAATTGATTGCGGATGGGGCCATAAGCTTACCCATTACAGATACCAGAATGACTCGTTTTTGGATCACTTTAGAGCAGTCAGTTGATTTTGTTATACGATGTTGTAGTGAAATGCAAGGTGCAGAAATATTTGTACCGAAAATTCCAAGTATGAAGATTACAGATTTAGCAGATGCGATGGCTCCAAATCTTCCCCATGAGATCGTAGGAATTCGCCCAGGGGAGAAACTGCATGAACTGATGATTACTCAAGAAGATGCACGTCACACATTAGAATTTGAAAAATTCTATGTCATTTATCCCGAATTCATATCCCAAGATTCGCAGGGGCTCAAACAAGCACTTGTTGGTAGAGGAGGCATAGCTTTGCCAGAAGATTTTGCCTACACATCCTCGACAAATACTCTTTGGCTCAGCGCTGATCAATTACGTGAATTAATTTTGACCAAAAAATAATTTAATTGATTTAGGAAGCTTTTTTGACTTTGCATCTCAGCAGCACGCTGCGAAGCAGCAAATTGTAGCAACGTCATTCCAATCATGCTTTTAACTCAATCTTTTTTTGAAAAATTATGCACTTAAAACATTGCCCTGAAATTTCTTTGTAGTCCTCAGCTAAGGCTCTGCCGCTCACATCAAGCAACGTGTGGAAAGCTTACAGCGGCGACTACGCACTTAGGTGGCTTTCTGGCGCCCATACCGGCCTACCGGGGCGCACGTTTTGTAGTGATCCGAACCCCGGGTTCCGCTATCGCTGCACCCGGGGCTATTAACAGTTCCCCCTACCGGGGGATAGAACATCGTTAAAATACGGCTAAATTAAAATTCTAGAAAAGCAATTCATGCTCCTATCCCCCGGTAGGGGGAACTGTTAATAGC
>JACDDG010000436.1 GCA_013817115.1 Parachlamydiaceae bacterium
GTCTTTTCTTACTCAGTAGTATTTTGGGCCATATCTATTTGGTAGGCTTAGCCTATTATAAACGCGAAACCACATCACTTGAACTCGTAGCCCAGTCAATAGTACTCTCGCTTTATATCGGAGTCGTTTTACTGATTGGTGGTACACTTCTAGGCGGAATTTGGGCCGCTCAAAGTTGGGGGCGTTTTTGGGATTGGGACCCCAAAGAGTCCTGGGCTTTTATTTCTATATGCATTTACTTGCTTTGGATCCACGCCTACCGTTTTGGCAAAATTCAGCATCTAGGCATAGCTGTAGGATCGATCTTAGGCTTCCTTGCTATTAGCTTTACCTGGTATGGGGTCAATTACATTTTGGGCACAGGGCTTCATAGCTATGGTTTCGGAAGTGGTGGCAATTTTTATTATTATTGCTATTTATTTGCTGAACTGCTATTCTTAGCAGCCTCTGTCCATATGTTTCGTTCAGATGTAATAAAAAATCTTGATAAGAAAACGCCCACTTGCTAAGTGATATGGATAAAGTGTAGCTTAACCTAATACTTTTTTTTTGGTTTCAGAATTTGAAGGTTCTAGACTTCAAAAATTTTTAGGTTGATTACAAAAGAAAATATTGTATAATGGTGTGCCATTGCACAAAATTTATTTGGATGAGTTTGTGTTCTTGCCCTAAGGAGAAATAATGAGACATGTCAAAAGCGAACGGCTTAAAAAGCTAGAATCTGATCTTATAGATCTTGAGCAGTGGCTCAAACTGGGATTAGTTCCTAAAAAAGATATTGAAAAGCATAAAGAAGAGATTATTGGCGTTCAAGCCAAAATCGAAGAAGAAAAAGAGAGACTTCAATTTCTTAAGGAAAGTGGAGAGATCGAAGAATACGTCACGCCAAAACGTCAGCCTGCACGTGCCGGATTCACTGAGATGCCAACTATTCCTGACATTGATATGACGGAAACTGCCGGAGGAATTGGCGACAGCAGCTTTGAAATGGAAACCACCACTACGGAATCAGATACACAAACTGATGAACGCGACGATTCTGAAGAGGAAAAAGAAGACGATACTGAAAGTGACGAGGATGAATCCTACTTCAGCGACCGAAATCGATGGAGACGTGGCGGAATTGTTGACCCTGATGCTGATGACTGGTAAATCGATAAGTCTTTATATTCACATCCCTTTTTGTACGCAGAAATGTGACTATTGTCACTTTTATGTTCTTCCGGACAAGCAGCCCCTAAAAAGTCTTTTAATGGAAGGTCTTAGACTGGAATGGAAAAGGCTTCAGGGGTTGCTAGAGGGAAAAAAAATTGCCTCTGTTTATTTTGGTGGAGGCACCCCTTATCTTCTTGGAGTGACATTCATTGCAGAGATTCTTTCTTGGATTTCGAGCCTCCAGACAACCGATGAATTTCGTTCCATGGAGATCACTCTTGAGGCAAATCCAGAAAATATCGAACAAAATAGTCTACGCGAATATCACTCGATAGGAATCAATCGCTTAAGCATCGGCATACAATCTCTTGACGATCGTCATCTGTTGACACTTAGCCGTCGACATTCAGCTCAAAAAGGGATTCAAGCGGTTGAAAATGCATTTAATGTAGGGTTTTCCAATATATCTATAGACTTGATGTATGATCTTCCAGGACAGAATTTTGAGAGTTGGAAACGTACAGTTGAGAGAGCTACTTCATTACCTATTACACATTTGTCTCTATATAACTTAACAATTGAACCTCACACAGTTTTTTTCAAATATCGAGAAGCTTTGAGCAAGCAGCTCCCGGACGATGAAATAAGTAAAACGATGTACGAGCTAGCTTGTGAGAAGTTTGAGAAGGTGGGTCTAAAGCAATACGAAATATCTGCTTTTGCAAAAGATGGGTTAATTGCGCGTCACAATACTGGCTATTGGACAGGGCGCCCTTTTCTAGGTCTTGGCCCCTCAGCTTTTAGTTATTGGGAGGGATCGCGTTTCCGCAACATCGCTAATCTTTCAAAATATTTACGTCAATTGCAGGAGGGAACTTCCCCTGTCGATTTTAGTGAAGAACTTTCTCAGGAAGCAGGAATGCGGGAACTTCTGGCCATTAATTTACGGTTGCTTGACGGGGTCAATATAAGTGCTTTTGAGCAACAAAATGGTTTGTTGAGTCCTGAAAGCAAAGAAGTACTGATGCAGCTTGAAAAAGAAGGATATCTACAGAATTCAACAAACGAAGTTTGGATGCTATCTCGTCAGGGTATATTATTCTATGACACCGTCGCTTCTGAAATCGTACTTTAATATACAAACCCTTGCACTATTGGGAAATGTCGCCCAGCAGTAAAAGCCTTTTGAGTTACTCGCAACCCCAAAGGACTCTGACGACGTTTATATTCATTACGATGAATTTTTTGAATTAATCCTTCCACCAATTCTGCAGAATAACCAAATTTCTCTACAATGAGTTCTTTACTAGTACCTTGTTCTACATAGGCCTCGACGACATTATCGACAATATCGTAATGCGGTAATGACTGAGAATCTAATTGATTAGGTCTCAGTTCTGCCGAAGGGGGCTTTGTGATCGTATTCATTGGGATGATCTCTCCGAAAC
>JACDDG010000048.1 GCA_013817115.1 Parachlamydiaceae bacterium
TTTGAAATCCTTCGCCACGTCTAGGGGTCACGTGGTCTGAAGTGTACTAAAATGGAGTATCTTCGTAACCGCCGTGTGAGGAATCAGCGGGAGCACTTCCAAAAGAAAAATCATGAACTTCAAACGGTTGCGCTTGCGGTTGTTGTGGAGTGGTGTAAGCTGGTGCTCCTCCGTATGCCGGTTGAGCGGCTTGAGGTTGCGCATAAGAAGGTTGAGCATAAGAATTGGCTGCTGCCGGAGCTCTTTGCCCTGGAGCTGCTTGAGATTGTCCTGGTTCAGCAGGGCGTCCGAAAGGGCTGAATCTTAAGCTGTCAGCAGTAACTTCAGCAGTTGTTTGTTCGCGTCCTTCTTTATCAGTCCATTTGTTTAGGTTAAGTGAACCATTAACAATTACAGAGCTGCCTTTTTTTAAGTAGCTGATCATTTTATCTAAATGATCCCCAAAAATGATGACTTTATACCATGTTGTTTCTTCTTTTCCTTGCCGTTTGCTATTGGAAGCAACGGAAAAAGAGGTGATTTTTATTCCTGAAGCTGAAAATCGAACGTCAGGGTCGCCACCAAGATTGCCGGCAAGTAAAACAATGATCATAAATTTCTCCTAAAAAAGTTTCGAAATGACGAGCTACATATGCTCGCATGAAGTATAAATATTAACTAAAAAAGAATAGAGGAGCAAGGAAAAAAGAGGGGTGTGGAATTGGATTAAAAAATAAATAGGGAAAGGAATTACCGAGAGCAAATCGATCTACTCGTCCCTATACGTTTAGCAATCTCTTCTTTGGAAAGCCGTTGCTTCTCCATTTCATCTTGAAGCTGCATCACAAAGGCGTATTGACCCCAACTTCTTAATTCAACGACAAATTTTCCGGAATCATCGACAAAGAAGCGTAGCGACCACCCATTCCACGCAGCAAAGTAGACCAAAGTTTTTCCGGGGGTGTTTCAAAAACATGCTTAGCATTCCCTGGGCATACAAACCAATTACCATCAAGAAA
Organism: Parachlamydiaceae bacterium; assembly: GCA_013817115.1. Lineage (GTDB taxonomy): Bacteria > Chlamydiota > Chlamydiia > Chlamydiales > Parachlamydiaceae > JACCRY01. The sequence goes on from JACDDG010000048.1 coordinate 999, forward strand.
CTCACGCTCTAGTTGTCCTGGACCCCACCCCGTGTAGCCAAAACACAAGAGTAAATTCGGTCCATCTTTATTAGCCAATGATTCTTGTAAGAAGGGAAGGTCTCCTCCGAGATAAAGATTATTGCAAATCTTTAACGTCTGAGTCGTGATCTCTTCGCTATCATGCAATAGCATCATCTGAGTTGTCTGAATAGGTCCTCCAGCATGAATGGAAGCGTGTGGATTAACAAGTGTGTTTGTGTTGATGATTTCAGGAGGCAGCTCTAAATTTAGAAGCTTATTGATGATGAGCCCAAATGAACCATTCGGATTGTGCTCACATATCAATACAACACAGCGAAAGAAAATTCCCATCTCGATATCCGGCGTCGAGATAAGAAAAGTGCCTTTTTCTATTTGAGAGTAGGGGATACTTTCCATAGCTTGTCCTTATTCGCAATTGTTAATAAATTCTGTTAGACCAACTTTAGAATTTAACGCCTGTTGGTTGTACATCTGTAAGTATTCTTCAAGGGTGGCAACACGTCGTAATAGCTCTGAATACACCTTGACGTAGCCCGGATCTCTCCACAGGTCCCCATTGCAGGGGAGGGCGTCGACTTTTTCGATGACCATTGAAACTCGTTCCAGAGAGGTTGTAATTGCATCAATTTCATCATTAAAATAACTACGGAACTCTTGAGGAGAGCTAAGTTTTTGCAATAAGTTGAGTCGGCGAGCTCGTAGACGCTGCCATCCTTTGTCTTGGTGGAAAAGGATGCCGTAGTGATTGATGTCGTTAAGGACCACTTCAGCTTTGCTTATCAAGGATGCCAAACTTAAATTAAAATCATCGCCAATTATAATTTTTCCTAATGTCCCCTCACCCCTCTCAACATGTGCCGCAATATTTTTTGCTGAGCCAGAAACGTCTGAGAGGTTGTTAATAATTTGTGTAATTTTTTCGGGTTGATTGAGGGATTTAGAAGTTTCCTCAAGGTTTGCAATTGTTCTGTTTGAGCGCTCTGCTACTTCTGAAAAGTTGTTAATAAATTGTGTTATTTTTTCTGGTTGATTAATAGATTTAGAAGTTTCTTCAAAGTTTGCAATTGTTCGATTTAGGCGCTCTGCCGAGTTCGATTCAGCTAGGGTTACTGTCATTGAGTCGATCCTGCGAACAGCGTCATTTAGAGGCTCCCACACTTTGGTATCATTGAGTCCAGCTGCCAGCTCTTTAAAAGAATTAATACTTGAACCTAGATTTTCCCAAGCGTTTTGATTACGTAGTGTGGTTAAGGCTATAATAATGTTATCGAGGGTAACTTCGATTTTGTCTGAAAGCGATTTTAATTCCTTAAGGGTCGATTCAACAGATCCGCCTTCATTTGCATAAATAATTTGATCCGTAATTAGAATTTGTGGCTCATCCTTTTCGGCGGGGAATGGCAGGATCGATACAGATTTTTCACCCAAGAGTCCTGAAGTTCGCGAGGTGATTACATCTCCAATAAAAACTTCAACTCCTGAATCGATGGCTAGTTCAAGCTGATAAACGTATATGACGCCGTCGTGCTCTATACGTTTTCCCCCTTCGATCTCTTCGATGCGAACGACCTCCCCAACGGGCTTTCCAGCAAAAGTGACACGTGTTCCAGGGGTAAGCTTATCGATATCAGCAAAACGCACATGCAGTCTTTTCCCTTCATTGCCAATGTTTGGATGTAAAAAAAGTAGGATAAAAATGATGATCGCGAATGCTGCAATTACAAAGATACCGATCATTACATTTTTAAATTGATTAGCCATAGGATGAGCCTTCTATTTTAATATTTTTTGCAAGTATTTTTCTGACAAAATAGCGTCAGCAAAGAATTCTTCCAAAATCGGGTCTTTACTTTCTAAGAATTCTTTTTTACCGGCAATTAGGTAAATTTTGCCTTCATGGTGGAATGCTAATCGGTCTCCGACCTGCAATGCAGAGCGAATGTCATGTGTTACGACGATGCTTGTTGCTTTTAGCTTTTCTTGGGTATGGTTAATAAGTTCGTTAATGTGTTGAGCTGTTATGGGGTCGAGGCCTGTAGTGGGTTCATCATAAAGAATTATTTTAGGTGAATAAATAATAACGCGTGCAAGTGCTGCTCTTTTTCGCATACCACCGGAAAGATCGGAAGGCATTTTTTTTTGCATATCAGCAAGATTTACTACATCTAAAGAATGGGCGACACGTTCTTGGATCTCATTTTCTGATAATTCTTTGTTGTGCTGCCGTAGATAAAAGGCGACATTTTCTCCAACAGTCATAGAATCAAATAGCGCAGCCCCCTGGAACAGCATCCCCATCCGTTTAATAGCTTCGTAGCGTTCGGTTTCATTCATTTTGGAAATATCCATATCATTGACGTGGACGTCGCCCTTATCAGGGAGCTCAATGCCTAGAATTTGACGTAAAAGGACGCTTTTACCGACTCCGGAGCGACCTAAAATGACCACAGTTTCGCCCTCATTGACTGTGAGATCAAGTCCCTTTAGAACAGTAAGCGATCCGTAGCTTTTCCATAAGTTTTTAACGTTGATCATGTTTCGTCCTTAAAGCCATTTATCCATGAGTTGCTCGATATAGCCGTAAGAATTATTCATGGCAATCGTTAGCAGAAAATTTCCGATCAAGATTACAGTGTAACAGATCACCACGCTATTTGTTGTTGAACGCCCCACACCTGCAGCACCACCTTTCGTCCCCATACCCCGATAGCAAGAAATAGTGATGATGATGAATCCAAAAACAAAAGCCTTGATGAGGCCGCTAATGAAATCAAAAGTCGTAATGTGTACTGGTAATGGGTCTAAAAAGCTTGTGGAAGGCATTTGGTAATAATACACCGAGATGACATAGCCGCCTATAATTCCCATAAGGCAGCTGAAAACTGTTAACAAAGGAAGCATTGCAATTCCTGCAATGAATCGCGGCGCTACTAGGTGACGTAGTGGATTTACTGACATCGAGCGTATTGCATCAATTTGCTCTGTAACGCGCATACTTCCTAGCTCTGCGCACATTGCTGCACCGACACGTCCTGTGACCATGAACGCAGTAAGTACAGGACCAAGTTCTACCATCATCGCTTTCGTTACCATTAGTCCCGTTGCGCTAGCGAGTCCTTTGTCTGAAAGTTGGAAAAAAGATTGCGCCGCAAGCACCATTCCTGTCGAAAATCCGGTAATGGCGACAACAGGTAACGATTTTACTCCTACCTCATACATTTGATCTCGAATAAGATAATAACTAGGAGGATGTCGAATAATTAGCCAGATCACCTTAACGACCAGGAAAAAATATTCGCTTACTTCTGTTAAAAACTCAATTATTTTTTTAATCATTTCGTGCCTTGGTCCCTACCCAAGAATCTTCAATTCCATGATTGAAATGAATTCTAGGGTAGGGGCCTGTTTTTTTCTATGGTCGCAACCTAATAACGACCTGCCTTCTGTATAAGTTTAGGTGAAAATCTCCTTTAGGAGAATAAAAATAGTAAAAAGGATTGACTTTTTGGTCCCTGGTGAGTCAAAATGCTACTGGCTCACCACTACTGGTTGTTTAAGAAAACTAGATCTAGTATTAAAATGCCCTATTTCGTTACATTTGTTAAAACAGATGACATTGATCAGTCCCTTCATTTCCGCAAATTCGCTAAATTTGAGGGTGTGGGCAGACCGAACGAAGCGGATGAAAAAAACTTAAAAGAAATATTGTTCAAGGAGAGAACTTATGACGTTTATCGAGCCCATTTTACAGGAAAATAAAGACCGGTTTGTCCTTTTTCCAATCAAGCATAAAGACATTTGGCAGATGTACAAGCAGGCTGAAGCCAGCTTCTGGACCGCTGAAGAGATTGATTTATCTGCTGACATCATGGATTGGGAAAAAAAACTAAATGACGATGAAAGACATTTTATTAAACATGTTCTCGCATTTTTTGCAGCCAGCGACGGTATTGTAAACGAGAATTTGGCAATTAATTTTATGAATGAAGTTCAATATCCAGAAGCGCGTTGCTTTTATGGTTTCCAGATCATGATGGAGAATATTCATTCTGAAGCGTATTCTTTGCTGATTGATACTTATATTCAAGATTCAGCCGAAAAAAATTTCTTGTTCAATGCTATTGATACTGTTCCCTGCGTAGGTGAAAAGGCTAATTGGGCTTTGCGTTGGATCACAAAAGGAAGCTTCGCTGAACGATTAATCGCATTTGCTGCTGTAGAGGGGATCTTTTTCTCCGGAAGTTTTTGTTCTATTTTCTGGCTAAAAAAACGAGGCTTAATGCCCGGGCTTAGCTTCTCTAACGAGCTTATTTCGCGTGATGAAGGTCTGCATTGCGATTTTGCGTGTTTACTATATACTCAATTACATAACAAACTTGATCCTAAAGAAGTTCAACAGATTATTGCTACAGCCGTTGAAATTGAGCACGCTTTTGTTACAGATGCATTGCCGGTACGGCTTATTGGAATGAACAGCGATATGATGTGCCAATATATTAATTTTGTTGCGGATAGACTTTTGGAATCTCTTGGAGTTCCTAAATTGTACCATACAACGAATCCGTTTGATTTCATGGATCTCATTTCAATTCCCGGAAAAACAAACTTTTTTGAAAGACGCGTTTCAGATTATCGAAAATCAGGCGTGATGTCTTCTAAAGAAGGTTCAGCCTTTACGCTTACTGACGATTTTTAATTAATTGGCTGCCATTTGCCCCAGAGGGCGGTGGTGGCCTGCAACTAGAGCTAACAAGGGAATATATATGGATGTTATAAAACGAAATGGCAGGCGAGAGCCGGTCAAATTTGATAAAATTACTGCACGGATACAAAAGCTTTGCTATGGTCTAGACCAAGATCATATCGACTCTTCTTTAGTTGCTTTCAAGGTAATTGAAGGCTTATACGACGGAGTTACTACAAGCGAACTCGATAATTTAGCCGCAGAGGTGTCAGCAACAATGACAACTCGTCATCCCGATTACGCCATACTCGCAGCACGCATAGCGATCTCTAATTTACAAAAAAATACGCTCAAATCCTTCTCTCAAACGATGAAAGAGCTTTATAACTACGTGGAAGCCAGGACTCGGAAGAAGTCTGGTTTGATTTCGGAAGAGCTTTATACTCTTTCTCAGCAGCATGCAGAATTGCTAGATGCTTCAATAATTTATGATCGCGACTTTGGTTATGATTACTTTGGCTTTAAAACATTAGAGCGTTCTTACCTACTTCGAATGAATAAACGTGTCGTTGAACGTCCTCAACATATGCTCATGCGGGTTGCTTTAGGTATTCACAAAACAGATATTGATGCTGCGATCGAAACTTACAATTTAATGAGCGAACGTTGGTTCACTCATGCGACGCCAACACTATTCAACGCAGGAATGCCGAACCCCCAGATGTCATCGTGTTTCCTTCTAGAAATGAAAGACGACAGCATTGACGGCATTTTTGATACACTTAAAGATTGTGCAAAAATTTCACAATCTGCCGGTGGCATCGGCCTTAGCATTCATAAAGTGCGTGCAACAGGCTCTTATATTCGTGGCACAGGGGGAACTTCTAATGGAATCATCCCAATGTTGCGCGTCTTTAATGATGCCGCTCGCTATATCGATCAGGGTGGTGGCAAGCGAAAGGGCTCTTTTGCGGTATATCTAGAGCCATGGCATGCTGATATATATGCCTTTCTAGACATTAGAAAAAATACAGGTAAAGAAGAGAATCGCGCACGCGATCTCTTTACAGCTTTGTGGGTGCCGGATCTATTTATGCAGCGCGTGGAAGAGAACGGAGATTGGTCACTATTTTGTCCAAATGAAGCTCCGGGGCTGGATGATTGCTGGGGACAAAATTTTGTCGACTTGTATACACGTTATGAAAAAGAAGGGCGTGCTAAACAAGTCGTGAAAGCTCAGCATTTGTGGTTTAAAGTATTAGAATCACAAATCGAGACTGGAACTCCGTATATTTTATTTAAAGATGCTTGTAACTCCAAATCAAATCAGCAAAATTTAGGGACAATTAAATCGAGCAATTTATGCGCTGAAATTGTCGAGTATACATCGCCGGATGAAATTGCAGTTTGCAATTTAGCCTCGATTGCGTTACCTCGATTTATTCACGATAACAAGTTTGATTTCAAAAGGCTTTTTGAAGTTTCTAAAGTGATCACGAAAAATTTAAATCGAGTCATTGATGGCAACAGCTATCCTGTTGGCGCTGCAAAGCATTCGAATTTAATGCATCGTCCGATCGGTATAGGCATTCAAGGGCTAGCAGATGCATTTATTAGCTTGAGAATGCCATTTGACTCAGAAGAAGCTCGCCAATTGAATCGTGAGATCGCAGAAACGATCTATTTCGGTGCGATGACAGCATCTTGCGAGCTAGCTAAGGAAGATGGTCCTTATGATACTTATGAAGGCTCTCCTATTTCGAAAGGAATTTTCCAATATGATATGTGGAATGTTATACCTGGGCCACGTTGGGATTGGAAAGGGTTGAAGGAAGACGTTGCTAAATACGGCGTTCGCAATTCTCTGCTTATTGCCTTGATGCCAACAGCTTCAACATCACAAATTTTAGGGAACAATGAATGTTTCGAACCTTATACGCAAAACCTATACACGCGACGGGTATTGTCAGGTGAGTTCATTGTTGTTAACAAGAGTTTGATGCGCGATCTTGTTAAATTAGGTTTATGGAATGATCGGGTCAAAAATGAGATTTTTGCATCTAATGGTTCGATTGAGGGGATTGATGTGATTCCGGATGATATCAAGTTACTTTACAGAACTGTTTGGGAAATTAAGCAGAGATCCTTAATTGATATGGCTGCGGATCGGGGTCCATACATATGCCAAACGCAATCATTGAATCTTTTCATTGAAAACCCTTCGTTTTCGAAGCTGACCTCGATGTTATTTTACGCATGGAAATCAGGTTTAAAAACAGGGATGTATTATTTAAGAAGCAAAGCTGCGGTTGAAGCGATTAAATTTACATTGAAGAAGAACGATGATGCAGTTGGCCTTAGCAAGACCAGCATGTTGGAGCCTGCGGCTTGCTCCTTGGAGCCAGGTTGCCTGAGCTGTAGCGGGTAGGTTTTGGTTTTGCATTTAGTGACGGAGATACCTTTTCAGCCCTGAAAGGCTGACTTGTAATCTGTGGCATCATCCCCTTCGCATCAAGCAAAAAGCGGAGTTTGATGGCTTTCTCGCGCCCCTACCGGGGCGCATGTTTTGTTATAATCCTACCCCGGGTTTCGCTATCGCTGCACCCGGGGCTATTAACAGTTCCCCCTACCGGGGGATAGAACATCGTTTAATAAAAGTCTAAATTAGAAGCTAGAAACTCTATTCATGCTCCTATCCCCCGGTAGGGGGAACTGCTATACCGAAGTGCGTCCAAATGTTGGATTTTTGGCTTTGAGAAAGCCCCGGATTAAGCGATCAAAAACGACCCAATATTAATATGGGGCTGTTTTTGATCGCTTAATCGCGGGAGCTTTCTCTTTGCCAAAAACCAACATTTGAACGCACTTCGGTATAAACAATATTTTCAAAATAAATCATTTTAAGGAACGCTATGTCAATGCCCTTCACTACAGACAAAAAAAACATGCCAAATATAATGCAATTTATCGATGACTCCACATTAGCATTTGAAGGAGTACGTTTTGATGTACGCAGGCGTGAATATGTGAATGAAAATGGCAAAACGGTGCGTTACGATGTAGTGGATCATCCTGGAGCAGTGGTAATTTTACCTATATTTGACGAATATTCGATTGTGATGATACGCAATCAACGTATTGCAGTCGGAGAAATACTCTGGGAGCTTCCTGCGGGTACTCTTGAGCCTGAGGAAGCCCCTGGAATTACAGCGTATCGAGAATTGATTGAAGAGACAGGCTACGAAGCTGCTGAAATGGAATCATTGACAACTTTTTATTCTTCTCCGGGGATTAGCAATGAGATAATGCACGTTTATGTGGCTAAAGAGTTGAATTTTGTTGGACAACAACTTGATGGGGGAGAGGTAATTGTACCTGAGATAATTCCCTGGACTAAAGTAATAGAAATGATTAAATCCGGTGAAGTTAAAGATGGTAAAACTTTAACCACGTTGCTTTTTTATATAAGTATGTAATGTATGTCGATTTTCAAATGGATGCTTGGCTTATGGGGGTTAACATCTTTTGAGTTTCCACGTATCTTGCATACAGCTTTAAGCCAGGATCAAGGTGCTGGCATCCTAAAATGCAATCAAAGATGTAGCTCCTCATTTTTGTACCCCTGCAAAGTTTCAGCTGCAGCTATGGGTATGATATAATAAGCTCAAGTCCCCCTGAGGGTGGGGTGTAGAAGTAAGGGTATTAATATTGACTAAATCCGAAGCAAATCTTGTCCAAATATTGTAAAAGAAAAGTAATGCCCGCCATAGGTGTCAGAGGTAATGCCCCGCTGATTTTTAACGCAGAGGCGCGGAGATGCGGAGGAAGGCATACAGTGTAAAGTGGACCCCGTTGTTTGGACAGAAAATTCGATTCACTTTGCGCATCCGTGTGGAAAAGCTTACTGCGGTGGCTACGCACTTTGGTGGCTTTCTGGCGCCCCTACCGGGGCGCACTTTTTGTAATGATCCGAACCCCGGGTTCCGCTATCGCTGCACCCGGGGCTATTAACAGTTCCCCCTACCGGGGGAAGCGGAACCCGGGGTTCGGATCATTACAAATCGTGCGCCCCGGTAGGGGCCAGAAAGCCACCTAAGTGCGTAGCCACCGCTAAGCCTTTTTACACGATGCTTGATGCGAGCGGCAGAGCCTTGGCTGTGGACTACAAAAATGATTTTCAGGCTATGTCTTTAGCTGAAAAACTTTTTCACAATAAGATTAAGTGAAAAACATGATCTGAATCTTGAATTAGCGCGACTGGTAGTTTTTGAACCAATTCTGGTCTCTCTCTGTTCTCTCTGACCTCCGCATCTCTGCTTCCGGGTCTCGGCGTTAAAATCAGTGGGGTCATTACCTCTAGAGAACTATGAGCGATTCCTTCTCTTTTGTAAACCAAGGCATCATTTATTCTCTGTCTTCAGGCATGTCAGAACAAGATTTTTTTACATAAGTAAGAAGCATTAGCTTTGCTTCGAGACAATCTAGGGTCATTGCGATAAAATCACGACTGCTTCCGCTGAAATTTCGAGTCGCTTCCTCATAAGCCAAATTGATTTTCTCGTTAGTGAGTGGTTCATTCACTTTCAGACCTAATAATTTAATATGTTTAACTAGATTTGATGGATATGGCTTCATAACTTCCGGAACTGATTCTACTGCCGTTGCTTCGATTAGATTGGGTTTAGTTTCGGGAGCAGCGATACTAAGTTTTGGTGCTAGTGTAGTTGCCAAGGCACGCAAGTTATCTGATCTTGATTCAATAGTTTTTTGGTTGTTGTCAATTCTCTTATTTATCATTTTGCCTTCTTGCCAATAATTCTTGAATCCTA
>JACDDG010000437.1 GCA_013817115.1 Parachlamydiaceae bacterium
TTCATGCTCCTATCCCCCGGTAGGGGGAACTTTTAATAGCCCCGGGTGCAGCGATAGCGGAACCCGGGGTTTGGGTCATGACAAAACGTGCGCCCCGGTAGGGGCGCCAGAAAGCCACCTATGCATAGCCACAATTGTTAACCCTCCAATCGTTGCTGAGGTGAGTTAGTCTCTGCCGCAGCTGTAAGATACAAAAAGAATTGTGCCTGTTTTTTTTTGCAAAATTTTCAAAAAAAGATTGAGTTAAAAGCATGATCGGAATGATGAGCTACATTTTGGCTAAGGTTTAGGGCAGCAAACATCACGATTAGTACTTGGTCTTCTTATAAAGCTAAGCAAAGCACTCTTTGAACAGCCTCTAAACTTCAAACTTCATCGACCACTTACATTTTTTTGTTTCCAATTACTCAGGAAGGATTGGAATGCAGGCATTTGTCTCAAAGAAGCTAACCAATCATCTTGCATGATTTCGTTCAAAGATGGCAATGAATTGTAAATTTCTGCTTTTTCAAGATAAAACATGCCTGCTTCACAATTCCCCGTCAAAGAATGGAAGCAAGCTAAATTATAATAAGCCTGTGAACATCCCAAAGTAACTGCTTTCTGCAATTTTTCCTCTGCTTGTTCAAAACATTTCTGGCTCTTATGGGGAAGTGCAACCTCAAAGATGATTTGAGCCAAATTAATGTGGGTTAGTCCACATTCATTCCAGGCCATTTCATCTTCGAAATCGTTTTCTATCACCATCTCAAACTGCTCTACAGCTTTTTCTAATAATTCAGCATCTGCAATAAGCTCGCCCAAATGAGAAAGAGCTAAAGCTAAATTATATCTCGCGTGAGGATGTGAAGGCTCATTTGTTAGCACTTTTTGCAATGCTACAATAGCTTTTTCATAGTAAATCGGATCGTCAGAGAAATCTCCTAAGAAATCAAGGGCACAGCCATAGTTGTAAACAAGCTCTGAATCACATTCTTGATTTACTCCCAAGGAGCTTTGTAAATTCATAGCATTCTCAAATTTTTCAAGAGCTGCAATGGCGTAGACCTTATCGTGAGTCAGCTCACCAATTTTCATTAATGCAACTCCCCAGTCATTCCAACATTGCGGCTGTGATATAGCTCCATTTTCCATGGCTTTTGCACAAAAATTACAGGCCTTTTCGATCAACGCGATATCCCCTTTCAACTCACCAATCGCAAAATGACTATAGGCTAGGCCATGCCAAAGGTGGACAGAATTTTTGTTAATTGCCAAGCCTTGAAGAAATTTTCCGATAGCTTCTAGGTACATGGACTCATTATTAAAATACCTCCCCAACTCATTAAAACAACATCCATACAAATGCCACACATGATCATTCTCTGGCTGCAAAGCTGCACTTGCCGCAATTTTTTTTTCAGCTGCTTTTAAAAGGGAAATTTGCTCGGTTAAAGTTCCTACTAACATAATTCCTTCACCCCAACAACATAAAATATCGGGATGATTTGCTTGAATGGAATTTGCTTTTGCAAATTTTTCAACACAACTTGCCAAAATATCTACATCATCATACTGCTTGCCGTAATCCAGTTGCAATTGCCCCCACTTAAACCATAGCATTAAATGGTTGGAATCGACTTTAGCAGCATTTGAAAAACTTGTGTCGGCTAAGAAAAAAAACTTTTGATCATTGTCATTATCGTATAAAAGCATGTAGCAGAGACCTAGAGAATACCAGGCATCCAGTGAGTCATGAGATATTTTCAAAGAATTTTGGTAACATTCAATTGCTTCAAGATAAAGACTCTCACGCCCTAAAAGCTCTGCCAACTCAAAATGAATATCCCCTTCATCTTTTAAAAACTCAGGATCTTCAAGCCCTAAGGATTTTGCCATGCAAAAATTCACGCGAGCTTCATAAAAATCCACAGCTTCGCCACTATTTTTTCCAAGGTAAAACAGAATTTTCCCCCAATCCCAAAAAAACCTTGCTTGTATATTCTTTTCTTCAGAATCGATATTGAGTACTAATTCTTTGCAAACTTCATTGGCACGAATAAAATAATTTTCATCTTCAATTAGAGCACCCTTTCTCAAAAGAGCTTGTACAAAGGAATGGTGAAGCTCGAAACTCGGATGATGAACGGTTAAACCATGTTCAATTGCTCTTAAGGCAGCGCTTAAATATCTCACGTTATTAAGGCCTTGGCCCATATAAACTTTGACGGCTGAATGCAACACCTTACAGCTATTTGGAGAGATTTTCATCGCTTTTTCAAGCAGATCAGAAGCTTTGGGATCATTTGAATTAAAAAGCTCTTCACCTCTCAATACAAAAAGTTGGCCTAAAATCTCTCTATCAGAATGACCTAAAATCCCCCAACTAGAAGAGTCTTTAAAAGGCTCAAGAACCTCAAAACCTCTTGCAGTGTAATTTTCTTGCAGTTTATCTAAAAATAAAGACTTTTCTTCTGTCATATAAAACAACTCTGGTAAAGGGCTAAATAGGGCTAATAACAGATCTACTTTTAGATATACCGTGTTAAGCTATACCGAAGTGCGTCCAAATTTTGGATTTTTGGCTTTGAGAAAGCCTCACGATTAAGC
>JACDDG010000438.1 GCA_013817115.1 Parachlamydiaceae bacterium
TTTTTATTTTGTTAGCAACGATAACGTATTGTTCGGGCGTGAGCACTTCTTTCATGTAATGAACCCAAGGCTGTATTTTCTTCAACTCCTCTAATTCTTTTAAAAGACTTTCAAGCTGTAAATCCTATTTTTCTGCTTTAGCTTGAGCTTTTTCAATTTTATGATTCATAGAACTAATTTCCGCGCTACTTCTATTTAGCTGTTCAATTTCTTTCTGTAAATCCATCTGGACCCTTCTATCATCCTCACTCATTTTTTTCATTTGCTGTAATTGGGTTGTAAAGGAGTCATTAAATATAGCCAGTTGGTTATTTTCTTCAGCAAATTCTGAATTTTCCCCATCAAAATTTTTAATCATGATCTTGAGCTCTTCATTTTCACCATCAAATCTATCAACCTCCCCCTTAAACTGCTCACCTGTTTCTTTGAAATGTAAGCTTCGATCAATCAATTCTTGCATTTCAACAGAAAAAAGATGAGTTGATTTTTTCAATTTTTCATATAAAAGATTTAAAACTTCCATCTTTCTTTCAGTCTCTTTTAGTGATTCTTCTACCTTTTGAAGTTCTTTAATTTTGTCATCGAGCTTTGATTTACCCTTATCAAAAATCTTTTTTACCTCACTGATTTTTTTTTTGAGTGTGTCATTAGCAGCGGTAAATTCGTTATTTATTTGCTTTAAGGCCCCTAGTTCTTTAGCTGTTTCTTTAACTTTCAACGTTAACAAATTCACCAAAGTTCCCAGGGTAGTTAAATTAGAAAATTTTTTATTGTAGTAAGCTCCAATCCCATTAGTGATAAGCAGTATACATCCAGATAAAACTTGAAATCCATTTTGCAAGATTAATCCAGCGACAGCAATTATCGCACCGATCAGACAACCTCCCGCTAATACATAATAGGACCAATGCTTTCCTTGCCATACACTTTGATCAGAAGCAGTAGCTTTTGAATCGTTTAAACCAAGTACTTTTTGTGCCTCCCCAATAAGAGGGATAAGAGGGATATTATTAAAGATACTTGTTTGCACGCACTGAAGAAATCATGGTGGCCTCCTGTCGAATAACAATTTTAATCTACTCATATTTCCTTTAAGGCTTCTTGTCAAGGGATCCGAATTGGCACGGTTTTCTCATAAAGGAGCTAGTTACTGGCAATTTTAACTGAGAGGTGTACTATGAAGAATTGGCGTGTAATAAATTCATTATTTTCTGTAGTTACTATATTCTGTCTTTCTTATTCATTATCACTTGCTGCTGAAACTCCGAATCGTGCCATCCGTGCCACCCTCGATATTGGCTCTGGAGCGACCAAGCTTCGTGTAGCAGAAGTAGATTTGCAAACCAAAAAAATCACACGTATTCTTGAGTCAAAATCTTATGCTGTCCCTTATCAAGAACAGCTCTCCCAAGCCAAAGACAATAACTTTGACCGTCAAGTGATGGATCAAGGGCTGCAGGCCTTACAAGATGCAAGCCTTATTGCCAAAAAATACAACGTGGAGAAAGTCATTGCTGTCGCTACTGCGGCCTTTAGAAAAGCAAATAATGCTCAAGATTATATTGATGAAATCGCACAAAAAACTGGCATTACAGTTCACGTGATTGATCAAACTTTGGAAGGTGAACTAGCCTTTCAGGCCGTACGCGCTCAATTTGGGTACGACCCCGAGAAGTTGGTTGTGTGGGATATTGGTGGAGGAAGCATTCAGCTTACGACTATGAATGGCAAAGGAGAATATGAGATTTATCAAGGACATATCGCTTCAGTTCCATTTAAGAACCACGTGATCTCACAAATACAAAAAAAAGATCCTCTGGCAGTTTCTACTCCTAATCCAATAAGTGCAGAAGAACTGTTGAGGGCTCAATCCCATGCGATTAAAATTTCTAGAGATGTTGACGCTTTATTTAAAGAAAAGATGCAAGATCCCTCTGTTGAAATTGTTGGAGTGGGCAATATTTTTGGATATCACATTTCAAAAATTGGGACTGGAGATTCCGTAAATATTGAACAAATGCTAAAAGCGACATCAACTTTGATAGATAAATCAGATTCTGATGTGGGTGGCGGAGATTTCGCTAATGTCTATGTCACTAACACTTTATTGGTTCTTGGGTTCATGGAGGGATTAAATATCAGTGAATTAAACGTAGCAGACATCAATCCGGCTGATGGAGCATTTTTTTATGAACCATTTTGGAGGACTGGCTCTAGCGTATCTAGTGACGCCACAAATCAAACCAATGTTAATGTGGATATGCAAAACAAGGCAAGAATTAGTGCTGAAGGGCGTGGAATGCGTGAAATACGTGAAGCGCAATTTCCTCGGAACGTTCAAATTCAAGAATGTTATGGAGAGTAAATAATCTTTCTGTCTTTGTGTTTCTATGTGGAATTTTTTTAGGCAATTCAACACCGAGACACAAAGGCATAAAAATAGCCTGCAAATTTAGTTTGTTTAAAAATCTTAAAGTTAATTTACAACCACAGAGATCTCAGACTCGACTTTGTGGATTTTTTTTTGAAAAAAAAAAGCAAATCTGGCACAGTAATCTTTTTTCCAACGACGAATCAAAGGTTATATA
>JACDDG010000049.1:0-10168 GCA_013817115.1 Parachlamydiaceae bacterium
ATAATGCATAAGTGGTATGTTGTTCAAGTAGTGCCGACTCACGAAAAGAAAATTAAAAAGTCCATTGAGGAACAGCGAGAACTTAAAGGCGTAGCAGAGTTTATTGATCGCGTCCTTTTACCGACAGAAAATGTTTCGGAAGTTAAAAATGGACAACAAAAAATTGTCGAAAAGCGCTTATGGCCCGGATATCTTTTAGTACATATGGAATTAACTGACGATTCGTGGGCATATGTTAAGCAAACAGCTGGTGTTCTGGACTTTTTAGGTGGGGCAATTCCTACACCTTTAACACAGAAAGAAGTGGATGAAATTTTACGCGACCTTGAAGAGAAAAAAGAAAAGGTCACTCAGAAACATAAATTCGCAGTCGGTGATGCAGTTAAGATTGTTGAAGGCGTTTTCGTTAATTTTGTAGGGACAGTCACGGAAGTATTCCATGATAAAGGGCGTTTAAGTGTTCTCGTATCGATTTTTGGTCGTGATACACGCGTTGATGACCTCGAATTTAGCCAGGTCGAAGAGATTTCAGAAGAAAACGAATCGGTGTAATTTTAACTGTATGTTACTAGACAAGTATTGAGGAAATATGGCAAAAAAGAAAATTGTTAAATTTATTAAATTACAGATACCTGCGGGTAAAGCAAACCCGGCACCACCTATCGGTCCTGCCTTGGGTGGCGCAGGTGTCAACATCATGGCTTTTTGTAAAGAATTTAATGCACGTACTCAAGCGATGATTGGCGATATCTTGCCTGTCGTGATTACAGTTTTTGCAGATAAGACTTTTACATTTATATGCAAAAAGCCTCCAGTTGCAGAAATGCTGAAAAAAGCATTAAGTCTTCCGAAAGGATCTGCTGTGCCTAACCGCGATAAAGTTGGTAAAATTACTCGTAGTCAAGCAAGAAAGATTGCAGAAGATAAAATGCAAGATATGAATGCTACAGACATCGAGTCAGCAACTAATAGCGTTATAGGAACCGCCCGATCAATGGGTATTGATCTCGTTAACGAGTAAAGAGATAAATTATGGGTCATTTAAGCAAAAGAGTTCGGGAGATAGCCAAGAAGTATGAGCGTCTAAAGGCGTATTCAGCTCGTGAGGCTATCGTTATTTTAAAGAATCTTCCTCCGGTCAAATTTGATCAGTCGGTGGAAATATCTTTAAAAATGGGCGTTGATCCACGCAAATCAGACCAAAGTATCCGTAGCACTGTATCACTACCGAATGGTACAGGAAAACAGGTGCGCATATTGGTTTTCGCTAAAGGGGATAAGGTTGCTGAAGCCTTAGCCGCAGGCGCTGATTATGCCGGCAACGATGAGTTAATTGATAAGGTCGCTAAAGGATGGACAGACTTTGATGCTGTAGTCGCAACACCAGAAATGATGCGCGATGTCGGTAAACTTGGTAAAGTCCTTGGTCCACGCGGTTTGATGCCTACGCCTAAAACTGGCACTGTCACCAATGATATTGTGAAAGCAATTGAAGAACTTCAAGGTGGTAAAATCGAATTTAAACTCGATAAGCATGGTGTGATCAATAGCGCTGTTGGCAAGCTTTCATTCTCAGAAGAGAAACTTGAAGAAAACATTCGTTCTTTTATTAATGCAGTTCATAAGGCTAAGCCTGCAACTGCGAGAGGACAATATGTTAAATCATTGGTTCTATCTTCGACAATGGGTCCAGGTATCAAACTTGATCGCGAATATATAGTATCGTAAGGAGCGTTAATCATGATTGAAGAAAAACAACTCCTTTTAGATGAAGTCAAAGAGCAAATTAACGCTTTTCCATCCTTCGTCATTATGCGGTACTTGGGCTTAAAAGCAAATAAAGCCGGTGAGTTTCGCCGCCAAGTTGCTGCCCTCGGAGGCGATGTAGGAGTTATGCGCAAACGTATTTTGCGTAAAGCTGCTAAAGCCGTTGGAATAGATCTCGATGCTATCGAATTAGATGGTCATATCGGGTTGGTCTATTCTAAGAATGATCCTGCTGAAATTGCAAAATGTGTTTATAAGTTTGGTCAAGAAAACGAAAAGACAATTGCAATTGCCGGTGGTTTCATTGAAGGGCGCGTTTACCAGGCTGAAGATGTGGTCATGCTATCTCAGCTACCAGGCAAAGACGAAATGCGGTCTCAGCTCCTCGGCTTATTTGAAGCGCCGATGGCTGAAACTCTGGCTGTTGTCGATGCTCTTCTGACAAGTGTGATTCATTGTATGGAAAACAAATGCAAGGGCGAAGCTGTTGATCAGGAAGGCCCTAGCGAAAACAGTGAAGAATAATTCTCGTTTAACAGGTTTTAGAAAATTAAAGAGGTAATACCGTGGGTAACAAAACAGAACAACTCGTAGAGGAGCTTAGCCAATTGACTGTACTGGAGATGGCTGAGTTAAAGACACTTTTAGAAGACAAGTGGGGCGTAAAAGCTGCTGCAGCTCCTGTATTTTCAGCGCCTCCTGCTGCTGCAGCCGCTGCTGTAGAATCTACTGAGTTCCAAGTCACATTAGTAGAAGCTCCTGCTGATAAGAAAATCGGCGTTATTAAAGCAGTACGTGAGATCACAAGTCTTGGCCTAAAAGAAGCTAAGGATCTTGTTGATGCTTGCCCTAAAGTTATCAAAGAAACATGTCCTAAAGCTGAAGCTGAAGACATTAAGAAAAAGCTTGAAACTGCAGGCGCTAAGGTCACTCTTAAAGGACTTTAATTTTAAAGTGCAAAGGGCTTTTAGCCCTTTTAAGTTCAAAGAGCGGCAGATTGCCGCGTAAGTGTTCGGTCCCCTTCGCAATAAGTCGAGCAGAGAGTTTATCTCTGCTCGACTTTTGGTCCGGGCGGAGTAGCGATTTGTGCTACACTTGCGGCTAGTACACTGTAAAGTTTTTATTGACGCCCTAGGCTGATTGAAAGCTGCTGCGGTTGAGATTTCGTTGAGTGGGTCCGTGTTGACTAATACGAACCCACTTACGAGCTCTCTCAACTGCGGCAGATTTCAATCAGCAAAGGGCATCAATAAAACTTTACAGTGTACTAGCCGTAAGTTTAGTTTTATTTTACTCTAACTCTTTGGGGACTGACTCTTTGCCAGCTTTCACTTTGTCTGTCGTTATACTGCGCGCGCAAAAAACCTCAATTTCTACCCGTGCACAGTATACAAATTTAAATATAAATCGCCAAGCTATATCAGGGAGTCTTTCAGGATGTTGAAAAGGCCGCCACACCGCGTAAGTTATATCGAGAAGAAGGAAATTATAGACCTTCCAAATCTCATTGAAGTTCAAGTTAAATCATATAATCAATTTTTGCAAATCAACCGATTCCCCGATGAACGAGAAAATATTGGGTTGCAAGAAGCATTCAATGAGATTTTTCCCATCAAATCTTATGATGAGAAAACAATCTTAGAGTTCATTTCATATAACCTAGGTGTACCTAAGTATAGTCCCGAGGAATGTATTCGTCGCGGAATTACTTATAGCGTTACCCTCAAAGTTAAATTCCGTTTAACTGATGAGACTGGGATTAAAGAAGAAGAAGTCTACATGGGCACCATTCCGCTTATGACTGATAAAGGTACTTTTATCATAAATGGCGCAGAACGTGTCGTCGTTTCCCAAATGCACCGGTCTCCAGGTATCTGTTTCGAGCAAGAACGCCATTCCCGTGGAAATGTGATCTACTCTTTCCGCATTATACCATACCGCGGTAGTTGGCTAGAAGGCGCATTTGACATCAGTGATCTAATTCACATTTACATCGATCGCAAAAAGCGTCGTCGAAAAATTTTGGCAACAACATTTATCCGTGCTTTAGGCTACTCGACAAACAATGATATTATTGAAGAGTTCTTCACAACTCAAAAAGTTAAGATTCGATCTGAAAAAGAGTTCTTCAAAATTGTCGGTAAAATTCTTGCTGAAGACGTAAGAGACGAAGAAGCGGATCTTACTTTTGGAAAAGCTGGTGAAAAGTTAACCACAGCTATGCTTAAGCGCATGGCTGATGCTGGTATTGACTTTATTCGTATTGCTGAAGATGCCGATGAAAATAGTCCTATCATTAAGATGTTGTTAAAGGATCCTACAGATTCTTATGAAGCTGCTCTTAAAGATTTCTATCGTAAAATCAGACCGGGTGAACCTGCCACACTTGCAAATGCTCGCTCAGCAATGATGAGGCTGTTCTTTGATCCTAAGCGTTATAACCTAGGGCGAGTGGGTCGTTACAAGCTTAATTCAAAATTGAATGTAGAAGTCAATGATGAAACTCTTCAGATGGTCACTTTGACTCGTGAAGATGTTATTGGTGCCCTGAAGTATTTGATCAAATTGAAGCAAGGAAATGAAGGCGTATCCATCGATGATATCGATCATCTCGGTAATCGTCGCGTTCGTTCTGTCGGAGAATTAATTCAAAACCAGTGCCGTAGCGGTCTCGCTCGCATGGAAAAAGTTATTCGCGAAAGAATGAATCTTTTTGACTTCTCTTCAGATACATTGACCCCGGGAAAAATTGTTTCTGCTAAGGGTCTTGCTGGGGTATTAAAGGACTTTTTCGGAAGATCTCAATTGTCTCAGTTTATGGATCAAGCGAATCCAATTGCCGAATTGACTCATAAACGTAGACTTTCATCTCTCGGGCCAGGTGGTTTAAATCGTGATCGTGCCGGATTTGAAGTGCGAGACGTTCATCCAAGCCATTACGGTAGAATTTGTCCTATTGAAACGCCTGAAGGTCCAAACATTGGTTTGATTACTTCGCTATCCACTTTTGCTAAGATCAATGAATTCGGTTTTATCGAAACTCCTTATCGCATCGTGCGTGATGGCATTGTCACTGAAGAAATCGAATACATGACGGCTGACAGAGAAGAGCGTTGCGTTATTGCTCAGGCTTCTGCTGCACTAGATAAATTCGGAATGTTTGAAGGCGAATATTGCTGGGCACGTCATCGTGGTGAACCTTCTGAAATGGAAACTAGCCGCGTCACGCACATGGATGTATCGCCTAAGCAGCTTGTCTCTATTGTAACAGGATTGATTCCGTTCTTGGAGCACGATGATGCTAACCGCGCTTTGATGGGTTCGAATATGCAACGTCAAGGGGTTCCACTTCTGAAACCGGAAGCTCCGCTTGTGGGTACCGGACTTGAGAATCGTGCTGCACGTGACTCCGGTGCAGTTGTATTAGCAACTGAAGATGGTATAGTTGAGTATGTTGACGGATTTAAAATCGTCATTGCTCCTAAAGACAATCCAATGGAAAAGCATACATACTTACTTAGAAAGTTTGTGCGTTCGAATGCCGGAACTTGCATTAACCAAGTGCCTCTTTGCGGCGTAGGTGACGAAATTAAGGCTGGAGATATCATTGCTGACGGACCTGCAACGGACAGGGGAGAAGTTGCTCTTGGGAAAAACGTGCTCGTTGCCTTCATGCCATGGTACGGTTATAATTTTGAAGATGCGATCATTATTTCTGAAAAGCATCTTAAGAATGACGTATTTACTTCGATCTATATTGAAGAGTTTGAACTTACAGCTCGTGATACTAAACTTGGAAAAGAAGAAATTACACGTGATATTCCAAATCTTTCCGAAGAGGTTCTTCTTCATCTGAATGAAGATGGTATTATTCGGGTAGGTTCCGAAGTGAAGCCTGGAGACATTCTTGTTGGAAAGATCACACCAAAGTCTGAAACAGAACTCGCTCCTGAAGAACGCCTTCTACGTGCAATCTTTGGTGAAAAAGCTGAAGAGGTTAAAGATGCTTCTATGGTGGCTCCTCCGGGAACGGAAGGAATTGTCATGGACGTGAAAGTCTTTAGTCGTCGTGATAGTTTGTCAAAAACAAGTGATGAATTAGTTGAAGAGGCTGCGCGCTTAAAAGAAATTCAGCGCGACTACAAAACTAATCAAGCTGAGTTGCGAACAGAGCGACATGAGCGAATTGGTGCTTTAATGTTGAACGAAATTGCTCCTGACACTATTGTGCATCGCCGTACAGGTGAAGTGCTTGTGGAAGAAGGGTCAGTATTAGTTCAAGAAATTATTGAAGCATTGCAAAAAGAAAATGTTCAAGATCTATTGATGCCTGAAAATGATTTGTATAGCACATTAAAGCAATTGCTATATGACTATGAAATCAAGCTTCAAACCATCGAAACGCAATATAAAGCTGAGATGGAATTGCTAAGGAAGGGAGATACAGATCTAGAACCGGGTATTATCCGCCAAGTTAAAGTTTATATTGCTTCGAAGCGAAAGCTTCAAGTGGGTGATAAGATGGCTGGACGTCACGGTAACAAAGGGGTCGTTTCCAAGATAGTTCCGGAAGCAGATATGCCATATATGGAAGATGGAACTTCTGTTGAAGTGATTCTAAATCCATTGGGCGTACCTTCACGTATGAACATGGGTCAGCTATTTGAAACGCATTTGGGTTTTGCTGCTAAACGTGCCGGAATATATGTTCAAAGTCCTGTTTTCGAAGGTTTCCCAGAAGAGAAAATCTGGAGCATGATGCGCGAACAAGGGCTTTCTGATAATGGTAAGTTCTATCTTTATAATGGATGTACTGGAGAACGATTCGATAATCCTGTTGTTGTGGGCTACATTTATTTGATGAAGTTGAGCCATTTAGTGGCAGACAAAATCCACGCACGTGCCATCGGTCCATATTCCTTAGTGACTCAGCAGCCATTGGGTGGTAAAGCTCAGATGGGTGGACAGAGATTCGGGGAGATGGAAGTGTGGGCGGCAGAGGCATATGGAGCGGCTTATCTTTTGCAAGAACTGCTGACTGTTAAGTCAGACGATGTGGCTGGACGTACACGCATATATGAGTCAATCGTTAAAGGTGACAATATATTGCAAAGCGGAACGCCCGAATCGTTCAATGTATTAATTAAAGAGATGCAGAGTCTCGGTTTAGATATTCGAACTGAATCAATGGGTGGCTAATAATTAGGAGATATGCATGTCAGAAGGTCAGCAACAAGAGCAGTTTGATAAGCTAACAATTCAGATAGCCTCTGAGGATGTTATTCGCAATAAATGGTCGCGAGGCGAAATCAAGAAAGCTGAAACCATTAATTATCGTACATTTAAACCTGAGAAGGGGGGACTGTTCTGTGAAAAGATTTTTGGTCCTACTCGTGATTGGGAATGTGCTTGCGGAAAGTATAAGAAAATTAAACACAAAGGGATCATTTGTGACCGTTGCGGCGTAGAGGTTACTCTATCTAAAGTGCGGCGCGAACGCATGGCTCACATTGAATTGGCCGTGCCTGTCGTTCACATTTGGTTTTTTAAGACAATGCCTTCCCGTATCGGGAACGTATTGGGTATGTCCTCGACTGATCTCGAAAGGGTCATTTACTATGAAGAGTATGTTGTTATAAAGCCTGGTCATACAGACTTAGAGCTTAAGCAATTGCTCAATGATGTTGAATACCGCGAAGCCCAAGAAAAATGGGGACGTGATGCTTTTGTCGCAAAAATGGGTGGTGAAGCAATCCAGGAGCTATTAGCTCAGGAAGATTTGCCAACTTTGCTGGTTGATCTCAAAGAAAAACTACGTAAAACCAAATCGCAACAAGCTCGTATGAAGCTTGCTAAGCGTTTGAAAATCGTTGAAAGCTTTGTGACTTCCACGAATAAGCCTCAATCAATGGTTATGCGTTCAGTTCCTGTGTTACCACCGGATCTTCGTCCATTGGTACCTCTTGATGGCGGACGCTTCGCAACGTCCGATTTAAATGATCTCTACCGACGTGTGATCAATAGAAACAACCGTTTGAAAGCTATTTTAAAGCTGAAAACTCCTGAAGTTATCATTCGTAACGAAAAGCGTATGCTACAAGAATCCTTGGATGCTCTTTTTGATAACGGTCGTCATGGTCATCCGGTTATGGGTGCAGGAAACCGTCCTCTGAAATCATTGTCAGAGATGTTGAAAGGTAAACAAGGGCGTTTCCGTCAGAATCTTTTGGGTAAAAGGGTTGACTACTCTGGTCGTTCTGTAATTATCGTTGGTCCTGAATTGAAATTCAATCAATGTGGTTTGCCGAAGTTAATGGCGCTTGAGCTGTTCGAGCCTTTTATTGTTAAGCGTTTGAAAGATCTCGGATATGTGTATACGATCAGATCAGCTAAAAAGATGATTCATCGTCATGCCCCAGAGGTATGGGACGTGTTAGAAGAAATCATCAAAGGGCATCCTGTTCTACTGAACCGAGCTCCTACATTGCACAGATTGGGTATTCAAGCATTTGAGCCTGTCCTGATTGAGGGTAAAGCGATTCGTGTACATCCTCTTGTTTGCGCAGCTTTTAATGCGGACTTTGACGGAGATCAGATGGCGGTTTACGTGCCACTCTCGGTTGAAGCTCAGCTTGAAGCTAAGCTATTGATGATGGCGCCGGATAATATCTTCTTGCCTTCTTCCGGAAAACCTGTAGCTGTACCGTCGCAAGATATGACTTTAGGTCTGTACTATTTGATGAGTGACCCGTTGTACCATCCTGATCTACACGGTCACCAAATTAGAGCTTTCCGCGATGCGGAAGAAGTGCTCATGGCTTTGTACTCCAGTGGGAGTTATAACTGGTACGATACGAATCTTAGTGATGAAGACTCAAAGACTTTCTATTCTCGCGGACTGCATATTCATGAGAAGATTAAGTTGCGTACAGTTGATGGGATGATCGAAACGACGCCTGGTCGTGTTCTTTTCAATACAATTGTCCCTAAAGAGCTAGGATTCCAGAATTATAGCTTGCCTAAGAAGAAAATGAGTGAATTGGTTTTACTTTGCTATAAAAAAGTAGGCCTTGAAGCGACAGTTCACTTTTTAGATAACCTAAAATCTTTAGGATTTGCAGAAGGCACACGTGCTGCTATTTCTATGGGTGTTTGCGATGTGCGTATTCCACCACAAAAGCAAAGAATTCTTAAAGAAGCGCATGAAAATGTAGCCCTAGTTAAAAAGCAATATGAAGACGGTATTATCACCGACGGTGAAAGGCAATCGAAAACCATTAGTATCTGGACTGAAGTTTCTGAAACTCTTTCCGAAGAACTTTTCAAACTCCTCAATAAGGTGGAAGATTCTCGCATGAATCCTCTCTACTTGATGTTGGATTCTGGAGCTCGCGGAAATAAATCGCAAATTAAACAGCTCGGTGCTCTGCGAGGCTTGATGGCTAGACCTTCCGGTGAGATTATTGAATCACCTATTACGTCAAACTTCCGTGAGGGGTTGACTGTTCTAGAATTCTCTATTTCGTCACACGGTGCGCGTAAAGGCCTTGCGGATACTGCGTTAAAAACTGCCGATTCAGGTTACTTAACTCGTCGTCTCGTGGATGTTGGTCAGGATGTAATTATTACTGAAGAAGATTGCGGTACTTTAAATGGAATTGAAGTCGCAGCTATTAAGCAGGGCCAAGAGGAATTACTATCCTTAAAAGACCGTCTCTTTGGTAGAACTGTTTGCGATGATATTTATCTTCCTGGCGATAGAACGAAACTTTTGGCTAAATCGGGAGATACTCTTTCGATTATCCAAGCTGAAGGTCTTGATGACTCCGGAATTGAAAGTGTCAAAATTAAGTCCGTTCTTACGTGTGAAACACGTAGAGGCGTTTGCGCCAGATGTTATGGAATTAACTTGGCAAATGGTCGTCGTGTTGGAATGGGTGAAGCTGTCGGTATTATTGCTGCTCAGTCGATTGGAGAACCCGGAACTCAATTAACGATGCGTACTTTCCACCTTGGCGGAATTGCTTCTGGTAACGTAACTCCGGAAATCATGGCTGGTAAAGATGGTATCCTCGTTTATTTGGACATTCGTGTCGTTCAAAACGAAGATGGTCATTGGATTTCTCTAAATAAAAACGGTTCATTGAATATTGTACGCGATGAAGGGCGTACTTTGGAAGAATACCGTAAACTTTTGAGCACTAAGACTATCGAACCTCTACAAGCTTTTGCTGTAGAACTGGGTACTAAAATTTTGCTTGCTGAAGGTTCTATAATTAAGTCTGGAACAAAGGTCGGTGAATGGGAACAACATAACATTCCTATTATTTGCGATCGCCCAGGTTATGTAAAATATGAAGATCTTGTTGAGGGAATTTCTACTGAACGCGATCTTAATAAG
>JACDDG010000049.1:10178-10517 GCA_013817115.1 Parachlamydiaceae bacterium
ATACCGGTCACACTGAGTTTATTGTTAAGCAGCACCGTGGCGAATTGCACCCACAGATTTTGATCTATGACGATGAAGCTTATTCCGAGCTGATTGGAACCTATCCTTTGCCAGCTAGTGCCATCATTTCTGTAGAAGAAGGGCAATATGCGTCTGCAGGAAAACTTCTTGCTAGATTGCCTCGTGGCGCTGCAATGAAAACTAAGGATATTACGGGTGGTCTTCCACGTGTAGCCGAACTTTTTGAAGCACGCAAACCTCGTGATTCTGCTGAAATTGCTAAAATTGATGGTGTTGTTGACTTCCGTGGTATTCAGAAGAACAAGCGTATTGTAGTTG
>JACDDG010000439.1 GCA_013817115.1 Parachlamydiaceae bacterium
GCCCCGGGTGCAGCGATAGCGGAACCCGGGGTTCGGACCATTACAAAACGTGCGCCCCGGTAGGGGCGCGGGAAAGCCGC
This sequence comes from Parachlamydiaceae bacterium, assembly GCA_013817115.1. Classification (GTDB taxonomy): domain Bacteria; phylum Chlamydiota; class Chlamydiia; order Chlamydiales; family Parachlamydiaceae; genus JACCRY01. The sequence goes on from JACDDG010000439.1 coordinate 81, forward strand.
CAAACTCCGCTTTGCTTGATGCGAATGGGGCGATGGTCCAGGTTACTATAAAGTCAACCCTTGATCTGATCGGTCGTAAAACATACCTTAACCAACCTTAACCCCTCTTTTCAAAATTTTTATCATTTTGCTTGCAAAGATTTTGTCTTTTAAACTACAATCTGGCTATTAGTTTCTCATGCCGATGTGACGAAATGGTAGACGCGGTAGACTCAAAATCTACTTTTGGCAACAAAGTGCTGGTTCGAGTCCGGTCATCGGCAATTAATTGCACTTTCCTAACTAGGGAAGTGCAATTTTTTTTGGAGTATTTTTTTATGTTAATCTACGGCACTAAGACAATTGACTTTAAGACTATCGACTTACCTGTTGCTTGCAGTGAATGTGGGCACGATCATCAACTACTACAAATATACCGTAAATTTTTTAGCCTATATTGCATGCCCTTAATTCCTCTTCGTAAAAAAGGTATAGTTATCTGCCCTAGTTGCAACAGAGAGTTAAAGAAAAAATCTTTTTTTAAGGAGTTGGGTTCTAAAGGACTTGATCCTGCACAGGCTAAACTTCATTTTGAATCACTTCTCAAGGCTACAAAAACTCCTTTATATATGTATGCGCTACCCATGCTCATTCTAGCGTTTGTAATCGGAGTCTTTGCATATGCTTCTTATGAGTCTCATCTAAATAAAGCTCAAGCAAAAGCTTATCTCCAAAATCCTACAGATAATGCCCTTATAATAGCAAAGCTTGAAAACGATACCCACTCCTATCAAGTTATGTACATACCGGAAATTCGTAATCAGAAGGCTCTCATTTTCGATTGGAAATATGGTTATGATTCACTTGGTGATGCTAAGAAGGGATTGGATTTGGCCCTCCAAAGCATCCAGAACAAAAAGATAAAAGCTAACTTCCTTGAGCCGATAGTAACATCTGTAGAAAATTTCCCAATGGTAGAATTTGTGTACGTCCACATTCTTGATAAAAGAGTGGATTGGGAGGAGTCTTTTTTCGAAAATTCTAATGAAGTAAATAAAGAGTAGATTATCACAAACTGGCCATTGGTGCGATATGATAAGCATATGATACGCCCTTGCAAGGAAAATCAAATAACTATGAAAACAACTTTCTCTCTCGTACTAATGCTGATCATAACAAAATTGTCGGCAACGGTCCATTTGGAACCTACACCCCAATTTAAGCCCCGCTTCGAAATTGCTACAATATATATAGAATACAACGATTAAATTTTAATCCTTCATCGCCAAAACAATAAATTAGAAGGGAATAAATGGGGAATCCCTGGAGGAAAAGTAGAGAAAAATGAAACGCCTTTGCACGCTGTAATTAGAGAAATAAAAGAAGAAACAGGATTTGACATATCCAAGCAAGAAATTGAAGCATTAAAACCTGTATATATCGAATACGATGAAAAGGATCATTTTGTATATCACGCATTTCGGACAGAGCTACAAGGAACCCCCGGGGATGTGAAGATTAATTTTGATGAGCATAAAGGATTCACCTGGGTTAAACCTGATGATGCTTTAAAAATGGATCTCTTGCGGGATGAAGATATCTGCATCATGAAAGACTACAGCTAGGCGTTGTTTACATCCGCGCGCTTCATAAAAAGATAGATTAAATGGCAATCTGTTCCCTCGGATGATCCAGAGGAAATTATAAAGATTTTTAAATTGTATGAACATTTAAGTATTTAGTATGAAGTAAATAGGAAAGGTAGTTTATGTTCAATTTTCCTGCAATTTTTCCAGGAATTTCATAGCCTCAGGGATCGGGGGGGTGAGTCTTGCTTTTTAATTCTTTCCTTTACTTTCTCAATAACATTAATCCATTTCTCATAAACTAAATGTCCACTATTCACAAATAAAAGATCCAATGACACCAAAGGAAAATTGAGTAAAATTTCTAATCGTTTCAGAATATCTTTTCCTGAACTACGGCCTTTTTCAAATGCATTTAATGACGTTTGTGAAAATTCAAAAACCGCTGCAAATTCACGTGTAGTTAGCCCTAAAAACTCTCTAAATTTTTTAAGATCTTCGACTAAAATTTTTCTTTCATATATTGGACTGAAGACAAAAGAAGAAGGTCCTTTTTTTCCAATAGTAGATAATAAGATAAATGGATCTCGTTCTTTTGGATCTATCTCCATTAATTGACAATATTCAGAATATGCCGGATTTTGTTTTGACGGAATTCGATCTTCAAGCGAGGGGAAAAGTTGCTCCGAAATAAATTGTTTTTGTGTCAGAGGAAATTCTGGTCCTAGAGGAATAATGTTTTTTGCTTTAAAATAATTTTCATCGTAGGTGAAAATAAGTTTGTTGTGAAATTTTTTTAATACACCTACATCTCGACTTTATGATTTCTCGTTATCCTGTCGCTGATCCCAGCATATCTATGAGCCAATTAACCCTTTCATCGCTTTGATTTTCCCGGTTCATATCACTTTCATCGAACCAGTTAAAATATCT